>CAYPMZ010000007.1:0-11908 GCA_964412245.1 uncultured Candidatus Saccharibacteria bacterium | reverse complement strand
GCCGAAGAAAGCGCTTTTGAGCCGGTATATTTGACTCCATGTTGATCCAACAACTGCTGTATCTTTCCATCTTCTCCGTATTCACCGTGAAGAGCATTAAAAACCACATCGGTGTTTTGAAATAACTTTGCTGGCGAGACGACAAGTCCGTCCACATACCATGATCCGTTTTTTGTAATAAAAACATCGGTGGGAATATATGTATCCGGCAGATTAGCTATGACATTTTTACCAGTATTTAAAGAGACTTCATGTTCAGAGCTCGGCCCGCCTCTTAAAACCGCAACTTTAATTCTTTGCATTTACCCGAGAAAATTTTTACTGATGAAAATGTTATTGCGACTATCTAACATTATTTTGATCATAGACATCATATTTATTTACATATTGTACTACAAAATAGGCATTTTCAATAACATCAGTAAAAACTTTAGCGGGTGAAAAATTATAACACTATACAAGACTAAGAAAAGGTGTTTCTATTCCTAAGATTTTTATGATACTTGATAGCGAACCTATGCGCTTCGCTGTTTGCAAAAATAATATCTTTTTTGTATTTATTTACGAGCTCTGCTTTACCTTGAATTGTTTTCGGCCTATGTCTTTCATCTTTTGTGACAGCAACCACATCAATATTCAAGCCGGCATTCTTAACAACATTCTCTGCGGCATTTTTCTGGGCAATTCCCCCGTCCACAGCAATAATATTTGGGAATCTCCATTCTGGATGATTCAATCTCCTTTCAAGCATTTCAGCAAGTCCAGCCACATCATTTTGAATGCTTCTGTTTATTCTGAATTTCCTATATTCAGCTTTATTTGCCGTGCCATTCTCCACTACCACCATCACTCCCACAGTATTTGTCCCGCTTATATGCGCAACATCATAAGCCTCAATCCTAAAACCAGTTGCTAGGTTCAAGGTTCTAGGTTCTAGATTTTCGTTTTTTATTAAAGCGATGTCTTGAATATGATTCAAAGCGAAAATTTTCTTCTTGATTTCTCCGGCCTTTTCAAATTCATGATTCTTCGCCAAAGTCTTCATCTCCTTTTCAAGGTTTTTCAATATGCTCTTTTTCTTACCTTCAAAAAAAAGCTTTATGTTTTTTATTGTTTTTGCATAATCTTTCTTCGCTTCACTGCCTGAAGTTTCCGGAGCAAGCCCGATTCCTCTATAAAAATTATATCCTGTCTTTTTTTCGGAGTAATTGTCTAAAAATGGGAAAATTTTACGGACTATCTTTAAAGCGCCTTTTAGCTGGCTTCCATTTGTAAAAGGCCCAAAACTAGCTTGTAGCTTCTTAGAGTCGTAGCTTTTTAGGTTTTTTCCGCGTTCAATCAAAACTCTCGGAAATTCCTCTTTTGTGATTACGACATAATTATAGCTTTTATCATCCTTTTCTTTCGTATTGTATTTCGGCTGGTGCTTTTTTATGAGCGTCGCTTCAAGTATAAGAGCTTCAAGAACTGAATCAGTCTTTATAAAATCAATCTTATTCGCCTTAAAAACCATATCGGCAATAAGCGGACTCCTGGTCGCAAGGAGATCACTCGCAAAATAGCTTTTTACTCTTTCCTTGAGCGAAGTTGCTTTTCCAATATATAAAATCCATTTGCCATTTTTGAACAAGTAGACTCCCGGGCTATCTGGAAGTTTTATTTTTTTAAATTGAACACTATTCATGAGTTTTATCTTCTCTTTAATACCTTCTTAAGATATTTTCCGGTATGGGATTTTTCATTATTAGCAATATCTTCCGGAGTGCCTTTTGCTATAACTTGTCCGCCTTTGTCTCCCCCTTCAGGACCGATATCTATTATATAATCCGAGCTTTTTATCAAATCCATATTGTGCTCAATCACAACGACAGTATTGCCATTATCCACGAGCTTTTGCAAAATTTCTATCAGTTTTTTCACATCTTCATAGTGAAGACCGATTGTCGGCTCGTCCAAGAAATAAATCGTTTTATGCAAACCAGGTCTGTAAAGCTCCGAAGCGATTTTTACTCTTTGCGCTTCCCCGCCGGAAAGAGTAGTAGCGGATTGTCCAAGTTTTAAATATGACAAGCCCACTTCATTCAAGCACTTTAGTCTGTCATAAACCGCTGGCAAGTCTGCGAAAAATTCCAGCGCTTCTTCTACTGTCATCTCAAGCACTTGATGAATATTCTTACCTTTATATTTCACTTCCAAAGTTTCTTTCATAAATCTTTTTCCATGACAAACATCGCAAGGCACGTAAACGGTCGGCAAAAAGTGCATTTCCACTTCTATAGAGCCGTTCCCTTGGCAATTTTCGCATCTTCCGCCTTTTACATTGAAAGAAAATCTGTTGGCTTTCCAACCTCTTTCCCTCGCCATCACGGTCGTCGCAAACATATCGCGTATGAATGTCCAAGACCCTGTATATGTTGCAGGGTTTGAGCGCGGAGTCCTGCCTATCGGCGACTGGTCAATCATAATAGTCCTTCCGACATATTCCGATCCGGAGAAAGACGAGCAATTGTGAGTTTCGCTTGATCTCAATTTTCTTTCAAGCCTTGCCTGAAGATTTTTATACAAAATTTCATAAATAAAAGACGATTTGCCCGAGCCCGACACTCCGGTCACAGTCACAAATTTGCCGAGAGGCACATCTACATCCATATTTTTGATGTTAAATATTTTTCCTCCTTTTATTTTCAGCTTGCCTTTGTCCTGATCTCGCCTTTTCTTCGGAGTATCTATTTTTTTATCTCCGCGCAAATAGTCCAAGGTCACAGAACCGGATTTATTTTCCTTTGCTGTAAGAAGCTCATCCATATATCCAGACACAACCACTTTCCCTCCGTGAACCCCGGCCCCTGGACCTATATCCACGATATAATCTGAAGAATACATTGTGTCCTCGTCATGCTCCACCACAAGAATCGTATTTCCCAAATCCCTCAAATTCAAAAGAGTTTTTATAAGCTTGTCATTGTCTCTTTGGTGAAGGCCTATCGTCGGCTCGTCCAGGACATAAAGAGCGCCGACAAGTCCGGAGCCGAGCTGTGAGGCCAGACGGATTCTTTGCGCTTCTCCGCCCGATAAAGTATTCGCCCTTCTGTCTAAAGAAAGATATTCTATGCCGACATCCACCATAAAATCTAATCTTGAGATTATCTCTCGGAGCATTACAAAAGATATCTCTTTTTCAAGTTCGGTAAATTTCAAATTTTCTATAAAATTTTTGGCATCAGCAATGGACTTTGCCGTATAATCCACTATATTTATGCCGCCGATAAGCACGTGCAAAGCTTCTTCTCTCAATCTTTTGCCATGACAGAGTCCACAAAGCTCATCGCTGAAAAAGTCTTTTGTCCCAAGTCCATGGCACTCCGGACAAGCGCCGTATGGCGAGTTGAAAGAAAAGAGACGAGGCTCTATTTCCGGATAAGAATATCCGTCATAAGGGCACATGAATTTAACAGAAATCATTTTGGTCTCTTCTGGCGTTTCTATTTTTACCAGGCCTTTTGATTCTTCAATCGCCTTTTCCACGGCATCGCTCAATCTTTCCTTTATGGCTGATTTCTTATCTTTAAATTCGCTTATATAAAATTCATCAACTAAAACATCTATATCGTGCTTTTTATTTTTTGAAAGGATGATTTGATTTCTAAGCTTTTTCAATTCGCCGTCAACTTTTACATATTCATAGCCCTTCTCCAAAAGATCATAAAGCAATTGGTAATATTCGCCTTTTCTCCCGACTACTACCGGCGAGAAAATTTTTACTTTGTCGGACACTATGTTCACCCCTAGTATTTCTTTTGATTTTTTCGGAATTTTTATATTAGTAACCGTATTGATAATAGTCTCTAAAATTTCTTCTTTTGAAAGTTTCTTGATTTCACGATTGCAAATAAGGCAATGAGGTTTACCTATTCTTGCATAAAGAATCCTGAGATAATCGTAAATCTCGGTGATAGTGGCGACGGTGGAACGAGGATTATTTGAACGGGATTTTTGATCTATTGCGATTGCCGGAGAAAGTCCGACTATTTCATCAACATCCGGCTTCTGCATTTGATGCAAGAACTGTCTGGCATAAGAAGAAAGAGATTCCACATACCTTCTCTGGCCCTCGGCAAAAATAGTGTCAAAAGCGAAAGACGACTTCCCTGATCCGGAAATCCCCGTGATGGCAATCATTTTGTTGCGAGGCATTTCAACCGTAATGTTCTTTAGGTTATGCGTTCTCGCCCCTTTAACTATGATATGCGACTTTTCTTCAAATCCTGTTTTTGTTATTTTGGCGTTCATATATAACACAAATTGCCCCTCCTTTGCTTTATAGGGGTTGGTTGGAGCTTTTTATAATAAGCTCCATGGCATATTACTCCGACTCCGCTTATTTAGCAAACATTAAACAAAAACCTCTCAATCCGTTAGAGATTGAGAGGTAGTTCGCTTGACGCTACAGGCGCGCCAGCATCAGGTCGCGGAAGAAAAGGTAGAACAGAGGCAGGCCGAGCTTCTGGGAAATGAGCATGTCTTTCATGTCCTCCTTGTGATTGTGTTTGGGAACAATTTCTAAAATTAATGATAGCAGAATATAGTATATTTGTCAAGCTGTCATTTCAATACTTCTTGCGACGCTTCTACCACTTCATCAAGAGATAATATTGCTTTTACCAAAAATTTCTTCACTCCAAGCGCCAGTCCCCTCTCCACGTCGGCTTTCTGCCCAAGATTTGAGAAAACTATGACTGGAGTGCCTTTTGACATTTCATTCTTATTTAGGTTTTCAAGCACAGCATAGCCGTCAATCTTCGGCAATAATAAATCAAGCAATATTAAATCGTATCTTTTTTCGCTTATTTTAGATATAGCCGCTTCACCATCTGCCACATGATCAACAGTGGTTTTTTCTTCCAGGAATTTTCTTGCCAGAAGCTCGCTCAACAGAGTATCGTCCTCTACTATCAATATTTTTTTACCTTCGAGCTTTGCCATAGTTATTAAAATTAAAGTCTAAAATGAAAAATGTAAAAATAAAGTTAAAAACTTAAAGTATTTATTTTACGCTTTGCACTTTTCGTTTTACGTTTATTCTATTATATCAATATTAGAAATCTTAGTCCAATGGGAAAACTGCCTCTGCAGTCGTGCCTTTATTTAACTCCGAGTCTATATGAACTTTCCCCTTATGCATCTCAATAATGCGCTTTGTGGTATAAAGTCCGATGCCGGATTCATCAGGGTCAAGATCCTTTGCATTTTGTCCTCTGAAAAATTTCTCATATAAATGATTCATGTCTTCCTTGCTTATTCCTATTCCATTATCACTTATCACAAGCTTGGCAGTTTTGGAGTTCTTTGTTAGGGAAATAGAGACTTTTCCGTTTGGAGAATACCTAAAAGCATTGTCAAAAAGGTTTGTAAGCCCTATATCAAGCATTTTCTCGTCTCCGTATATGGTGGCAGAATCGCACTTCTTATAATCCAAAGTGACGTTTTTTTCTTTAATAAGAAAATTCAGATTTTTTATTATATTGTCTATTATTATGCAAAGGTTTACTTTCTCCTTTCCTCCTTCCAAAAACTTCTCATAACTTTCATATGAAGTGGACTTTAATATCTGGCTTACTATGTTTATAGATTCAATTATCTTATTGTAACCTTCCCGGAGCAATTCTTTCTGTTCACCTTTAACATTTTCCATTACCGTCTCCAGAGTCCATCTTGCGCCATTTAAAGGAGTGCGGAGCTTATGAGCTAGTGCCATTATAAAATTCTCCCTGAATTGATCTTCTTTATTAGCTAATTTATTCATCATTAAAATTATATCATATTCAAAAATAGACATTATTATAGCCCGTCCACTCTCCTCTGAGATACTGAACGGGCTAGGGATTTTCTTGAGGAGGAATTCCCGGTCCCCCCACTTCTTTTTTTGTCTTTCTTTTTTTGTTGTTGTCTTTATTTGTTGAGCTTTGTCCTAAGTTCGATGGCCATCAAACCGTTGGACGATCAGGGGAGTTCCGTTTTTTTCCGGATCCAGCGCAGATGATTAGCTAACCCTAACCATCTCTGTACCTGACCTTACCGATGACAACTTTTAGGTCCATCTTTAGGGTAAGGGCTTTGTCCAAATACTAGTATAGCAGATCTAAAAATAATGTCAAGTTAATTTTATCAAAAACGAAAACCGCTGAAGTTTTGCTCTAAAATTCCGAGCAAAACTTCAGCGGTCATTTCTCATACTTTCATCTCCTTTCTTGCTTTGTCGCAAAGAGCCGCAAGGCCGACAAGCAATGTGAGCTGTTGCGTCGCCATATCCACATTGTGGGAGGAGAAGTGATAGCCGTGAGCTTCTTTTTCAAGTTCATACCAACTGTGAGGATGCAATCCACAAGCATTCCCCGGACAATCAGAAATGAACCCGCCGCTCTCTGTCACACGAAACATGAAGCGATCAAGTCCATGCGACCGAAACATTTCCTTGTAAGCAGTTTTCATTGCTTGAACTGCTTCAAGTATTTCTACGTCGCCGTCTTTTCCGATCGCTTTCATCCAGTTGGTGAGAGGAATGCTTATTTCTCCACTGATTGCTCCGCCGTGTATGCCTTCTTGCGTAATCGTCCTGATGACAAGCAATTGCGGCCTGGTAGCGGAGGTGTCTTTGTCGGGAGGCCATGACAAACCGAAAAGCCTAAAGCTCGCAGAAATTCCGTAAACATCTGCCCATACAATCGTTTTGTTTTCCCCCATGCCTCCACAGTAAAGACACTTGCCATGAAAGGGAAAGGAATCCTTTCCTGTTCCTCGGCAATTTTCGCATTTTTCATCCTTGACCGTTTGTTCGACTTGGGGCATTTTTACAGAAAACTCTGTGAATCCGTCTTTTGAGTTTCCTTTCTTAAAAACACCGCCAAAGCCGATGTCTCCTTTTCTCCAATCAAGGCTGAAGTCTGCCAACTTAAACTTCTCCTTCATGTCTTGCACGAATGGAACTTGGGCAATCCTCTCCACATCAAGTCCGTTCAGAAAATCCTCGTGCATTCTCAAGATGAGAGAGCGAGTATTTTCATTCCAGGACAATTCATACCAACACGGGATGTTCTCGTAGGCTAGCATTTTAGTGCTCACAATAGTCCTCCTTCAAGTGTAATCCGTTTCAAAGCAAGATTTCAAACAACTTCTGACTTTAGATTATATTAATTTAAAACAAGTGTCAATTTATTTTTTAGTCTTTTTATTCTCAAAACTCTCCTTCAGAGATTTGATTTCGTCCCTCAAAATCGCGGCAGTTTCGAAGTCCAATATTTTAACTGCGGCATTCATCTGAATTTCTTTTTGCTTTATAAGTTTTGCCGGGCTATTCCCTGCCATTTCCGCGTCAATGCGCAAGAGTTCCGCTACAGCTTTATCGTGCTCGCTTCGCAAGTGTTCGGTGATATCGTGGATCTTTTTGATAATAGTTTTTGGAGTTATGCCGTGCTCTTTATTGTAAGCGATTTGTTTTTCTCTTCTCCTGTTTGTTTCTTCAAGAGCTCGCTCTATTGAACCTGTAATATTGTCCGCATACAAAACTACTCTGCCTAAAACATTTCTGGCGGCGCGGCCGATGGTCTGTATGAGTGATGTATCAGATCTTAAAAATCCTTCTTTATCTGCATCCAGAATTCCTATGAATTCCACTTCCGGCAAATCCAAACCTTCTCGAAGCAAGTTTACCCCGACAAGGCAGTCAAACTTCCCTTTTCGGAAATTTGTAAGAATATCTATTCTGTCTATCGTTTTTATTTCACTGTGGAGATATTCGGCTTTGACCCCCTTTTCCTTTAAATATTCACTCAAATCCTCCGCCATCTTTTTTGTAAGAGTGGTTGCTATGACTCTTCCGCCATTTTTTATAACCTTCAAAGCTTCATCAATAAAATCATAAACTTGGGATTTATTTTTCCCTTTTACTTCTGTAATTGGTTTTATATCTACTATCGGATCCACAAGTCCTGTCGGCCTGATAATCTGCTCCACGATCTTTTCTGAATTTTCCTTTTCATAATCCCCCGGCGTAGCAGAAGTATAAATAGTCTGCCCAACTTTCTTTTCAAATTCGTCAAATTTTAAAGGTCTGTTGTCGCGAGCCGATGGCAATCTAAATCCGTAATCTATCAAAGTCTTTTTCCTTGAGGCGTCTCCAGCATACATTCCTCTTATTTGAGAAACCGTCACATGCGACTCATCTATCACAGTCAGAAAATCTGGTTCTTCTATTGTCTGTGTTAATCCGCTTTTCATCCGCGTTAATCTGCTTTTTGTGGGAAAATATGACAATAAGCTGTCTGGCGCCTCGCCCGGCTTCTTTCCGCTAAAGTGCCTGGAGTAATTTTCAATTCCATTGCAATAGCCGACTTCTTTTATAAGCGACAAGTCATACAAAGTCCTTCTTCGCAGTCTTTCCACCTCAAGCTCCTTGCCTTCTTTTTTCAATTCTTTAATCCTGTCCTCAAGCTCTATTTTAATACTCAAGACTGCTCTTTTTTGCTGATCTTTATCCGTGATGAAGTGCTTTGCCGGAAAAATAAAAGTGGATTTAACATTATCTTCCAAAAGTCTCCTTGATATCGAGTCTATATATGAGATATTTGAAATCCGGTCATCAGTAATATCAACTCTTATCAATACCTTTTGATTCACGGGCATAACCTCAACAGAATTGCCGGTTGCTCGAAAACTTCCAGATTTTATATCGCTGTTTGTCCTTTCAAAATGAACATTTATAAGTTTTCTGATCAAATCCTGCCTCGTCATCTTTTCACCCAGACCAATTTTGATATTTTCCTTTTCATATTCTTCAGGGCTTCCCAAACCGTAAATGCAGGAAACAGAAGCGACGATAATCACGTCCGACCTTGTCAAAAGCGCTTGCGTGGATGCATGGCGAAGACGATCTATTTCTTCATTTATCATTGCCTCTTTTTCAATATAAGTGTCGGTGACGGGCATATAAGCTTCTGGCTGGTAGTAGTCGTAGTAAGAGACAAAATAATGCACGGCATTGTCCGGGAAAAATTCTTTATATTCCTGGGCAAGCTGGGCAGCAAGAGTTTTGTTGTGAGCGATAACGAGAGTCGGCTTTTGAACCTTTTCAATAACATTTGCAATGGTGAAAGTTTTACCAGATCCGGTAACGCCAAAAAGAGTCTGTTTTTTCAAACCTTCTTCAATGCCATATGTTAGGGCCTTTATAGCATCTGGCTGGTCTCCCGCCGGAGAATAATCCGCCTTAATTTTAAATAATTGTCGTGACATAACTAAATTCTAATCTACCACATCTCGCCCCGTTAGAAATAGCGAGGGCTCGCAGCGTTAAGTTTCGTACGGGGTCGCCCGCTGGCTTATATTCAGCTTTTATCTTGAACTTTTCTGCCATAATGTAAAAGCATATTAACACTATTTTCAAAAACCGCCATTATAAGCTGGCTTTTTATTTAGAATATTTATTTAAGAAACTTTTTTTTGATTCATCAAAATTTTCATCTAAAATAGATTGGCGGATTTTTTTAGTGAGATCCACTATAAAATGTAAATTATGAATTGAAGCCAAAGTTCCACCAAGCATTTCCTTTCCGTGGAAAAGATGGCTTAAATAAGCTTTTGTATAATTTTTACAGGTATAACAATCGCAATCATTCTCAACTGGAGCTGTATCACCTCTGAACTCTTTATTCATTATGTGAATCTTGCCCGTCTTTGTATATAAAGTTCCATTTCTGCCAAGTCTTGTAGGTAAGACGCAGTCAAAAAGATCTACTCCGTTTTCTATACCCATAAATAGGTCTTCCGGCTCGCCAATACCCAAGAGATGTCTTGGCTTTTCTTCCGGAAGAATTTCATTGACCCATTTTACTGCCGTGGACATATCTTCTTTTGCAAAAGATCCGCCGATTCCAAAACCGTCAAATCCCTTTCCATCAACTTCCATCTCGGCAATAACTTTTGCAGACTTTTTCCTTAACTCCTCTTCCCTTCCACCTTGGACTATCCCAAACAACGCTGGCGACATACCAACATTCTCAAGTTTGTTGGTATGTTGTTTGTTCTCATTTAATCTATTGTGTTCTATCAAACATCTTTCCGCCCAGCGATGTGTTCTTTCAAGCGCTTCTTCTTGATATCTGATATTTTCTGCCGGTGAAGTGCATTCATCAAAAGCAAATATCATATCTGCGCCGAGATTGTGCTGAATCTGTATGGATTTCTCCGGAGTAATATAGTGAATAGAGCCGTCTAAATGAGATTTGAAGGAAACTCCATCTTGCCCTATTTTTGCCAGACGCGGAGCATCTGAATCATCAAACCTTTCTGGGATTAAAAGCGACGGATCGGTAATTTTTATAACTTTTGAAATATCTTTTCCATAAGCGACCCCCAAAGAAAAAACCTGGAAACCACCGGAGTCTGTCATTGTCGGTCCGTGCCAATTCATCATTTTATTTAATCCGCCCATTTTTTTTACATATTCATCACCTGGCTGTAAATATAAATGATATGTATTTGCAAGGACGACTTCCGCTTCAGCGTCACGGACCTGCTCTGAATTTAGCGACTTTACCGTCCCTTTTGTGCCAACAGCAACAAAAACCGGCGTCTCAATCCTGCCATGTGGAGTCTCTAAAATTCCGGCTCTGCCGAGCTTTCCTTTCAGTTTTTTTTCTATTTTGAAATTGATTGGCATGGAAAACAATATAACAGAAAAGATGGGTTTCGCGAAGCGAAACCCATCTTAACTTTATAACCTTATAACTTTCTACTTTATAACTACTCTACTTTCAAAAGTTCTATTTCAAAAATCAAAGTTGAACTTGCAGGTATTGGTCCATAAGCTTGGGAACCATAGCCAAACTCCGGTGGAATAACAAGAACTCTCTGTCCGCCGACTTTCATGCCCTCAACTCCAATATCCCATCCTTTTATGACCTGTCCTGCGCCCAGTGTGAAGGTAAATGGAGTTCTTCCCGGATCTCTTGAACTGTCAAACTTTTTGCCATCTGAAAAAACTCCCGTGTAATTTACTGTTACTTTTTTCCCGACTGTAGCGATGTCCCCTTCTCCTAATTTAATATCTTTAGTTTGAATTTGTGCCTGCATTTGTTGAGTATTAATTCCTTGACTGACATTTAAACCTGAAAACATGCCGCTTATCAAACCACCGCCTCCAGCTATAAAGATTATTACTGCAATTGAGACAACCACAGCTATCCATGTTTTTTTATCCATATTTTTATTTAAATTAAACTTATTAACTTACTATTAATTTGATAATAATTATAACAAGCTATCTAGAAAATGCCAATGTTAGTTTTCAACACTACCTATGTTATAATTTATCTTATGATATTCAAAAATTTGTTTTCCAAAAAAAGCGATCTTGAAAACGGCAATAAGATATATGCTGGAACGATGACTCGCAAGAAAATGGAGAAAATAATAAGAGAAAGAGAGAAAATCTCTGGGGAAGAGTTTGACAAAGGGTATAATCTGATTAAAAAATACCCAAGATCTGTAAGCATTCTTGGTTCCGCCAGATTTAACGAAAACAATAAATACTACATTCATGCTCATTCTCTTGCCCAAAGAATAGTAAAAGAACTGAAATATGCTGTAGTTACCGGCGGGGGCCCCGGAATAATGGAAGCGGCAAACAAAGGTGCTTATGAAGCGGGTGGCGTATCTTTAGGGTTTACAATTAAATTACCGGAGGAACAGCATACGAATAAATATGTCACAGAATTCGTGGAATTTAAATATT
The DNA here is from genome assembly GCA_964412245.1 of uncultured Candidatus Saccharibacteria bacterium. Taxonomy (GTDB): domain Bacteria; phylum Patescibacteriota; class Minisyncoccia; order Phycocordibacterales; family GWA1-40-21; genus Bog-1340. The sequence continues at coordinate 120 of CAYPMZ010000007.1, read as the reverse complement.
TTTTCAGTAGAAAAACGCTTATTTTCTTTGCGGCAGAATCTTATGTCTATTATCCCGGCGGTTTTGGCACTTTGGATGAGCTTATGGAAATAATGACTTTAATTCAGACCAAAAAAATAA
>CAYPMZ010000006.1:0-16351 GCA_964412245.1 uncultured Candidatus Saccharibacteria bacterium | reverse complement strand
CCGCTATCTTGGTGCAAAAATCAGAAGCCGGCGTCGGCGGAGCATTTGGAGGAGCTGATAACTGGAATGCTGGCTATCACACTAGAAGAGGTTTTGAAAAAATCATTTTTAATGCTACAATTGTATTTGCCATACTTTTTGCTATTACTTCTCTGGCGGCTCTTATTTTAAGATAAAAGCTCGCTCGGATTCATATTTTAAAAACACATATAAAAATTTGCTAATTTTTTATTATGCTCGGCTCGACAGCCTCCGCAATATTTTTAAAATATGAATCTTCGCTCGCTAGTAAAAAATGTACAATAAAATGAATAATACGGGAAAAGAAGAAAACAAAAATTCTATTATAAAAATTTCTAATAGGATAAAAAAAATTCTCAATAAAAAATGGGAGGTAGAAATATTTGGAAAACTCTCAAATATTGTTCACGATTTTAGCTTGGCCGAAAAAGTCTATTTCTATAGCTTGTGTGCAATTTTTATAGCTTCTGGAGTAAAGGTTTTGGAAAATGTTAATACTTCTTTAATGGTGGATGTTCCGGCAAATGGCGGATATATAAACGAAGGGATTGTCGGCTCGCCCAGATTTATCAACCCCGTACTTGCAATATCAGACTTGGATCATGATATGTCTGCGCTTATATATTCAGGATTAATGAAAGACGGACCTTCAAATTCTCTTACTACGGACTTGGCGAAGAGCTACGATATATCAAGCGACGGACTGACATATACATTCATATTGAAAGATAATATATATTTTCACGATGGAGTTAAAGTCACAGCGGATGATGTGGAATTCACTATAAACAAGATTCAAGATAATACGATTAAAAGCCCGAGAAGACCGGCATTTTATGATGTGGCGGTTGAAAAAATAGACGACAAACAAATTAAATTTATTTTGAAAAAGCCGTATTCGCCATTTTTGGAAAATCTGACAGTGGGAATACTACCTAAACATTTATGGAGTAATTTGAGTTCGGATGAATTTTCTCTCAGTCAATATAATCTGGAACCTATCGGATCCGGACCATATAAAATAAGCAAAATGGAAACGTTGCAGAAAAATATGCTGATTATACCGTCATATTATGAGCTTTCTGCTTTTGATAAATACGCCTCTGGCAGGCCTTTTATAGATAAAGTCGTAATTAATTTTTATAGAGATGAAAAAGCGCTTATAGATGCTTATAATAATGGCGAGATTGAGGATATAAGCTCAATATCTCCAAATGAAATAGCCGGTATAAAAAAACAATCCGGCGCAGAAGTAGAAACCTCCCCATTGCCAAGGGTTTTTGGCGTCTTTTTTAATCAAAACCAATCGGAAATCTTATCAAACAAAGAGGTCAGATTAGCCCTTGATACCGCAACAGACAAACAAACAATAGTGGATGATGTTTTGGGAGGATACGGCAAGACGCTAGACGGGCCGATACCATATGGGCTTATAAGCTCTGATGGATCGCCATCAAATGAATACAACACTGATATGGCTGAAAATATTCTTTTGAAGGCCGGCTGGATAAAAAATAGCGGTACTGGTATAATGGAAAAGAAAATAAGCCCAAGCAGGACAATTAAGCTTGCTATTTCAATATCAACATTAAATAGCCCGGATTTGATAAAAGCGGCAGAACTGATTAAAAATGACTGGGAGAAAATAGGGGCTACAGTGGATATTAAGCAGTTTGAATTCGGTGATTTGCAGCAGAACATTATCAGACCAAGGAAATTTGAAGCTCTTTTATACGGAATGGTCATAGGCAGAGATATAGATTTTTTTGCTTTCTGGCATTCTTCTCAAAGGAATGATCCGGGCCTGAACATTTCTATGTATGCAAATAGCAAAGTGGATAAGCTTTTGGAAGATGCCAGAAAAACTTCCAATTCATCTGTAAGAATTGATAAATACAAATCTTTTGAAAATGAAATAAAAAAAGATATTCCTGCTGTGTTTCTCTATTCGCCAGAATTCATATATATAATTCCCGATAAAATAAAAGGTTCGTCCATAGGAACAATAACATTGCCATACGAAAGATTCTTAAATATAAATAATTGGTATATTGAAACTAACAATCTTTGGAAAATATTCAATTAAACATAAGCTCGCTCGGCATGTAGTTTTAAAAGCACGATAAAAATTTGACCGCCATAAAATTTTTTCTCTACTCAAAGAATTTCTTGCTAGAAATTCTTCTCCGTAAGGCTTTTAAAACTACATGCCTCGCTCGCTTACTGCAATAATAATTTAATAAAATAATTTATAAGTGTAATTAAAGAGAAACATGACAGATAATCAGCCCAATATGCATGATGAGAAAAGATTTGGACCGCAAAAAATAAGCGGCTCCCATTTTGGACAGCGTAATAGGAATAATCCTGCGCGTGCCGATGCAAAACATTATGAAATGCCGGCCAATAACATTTCCAATACAAATAAAGCGTCAAGGCCATTTAACAGCGAGACTATAAACAAAACTCCAAACTCAGATAAAAAACTGGTTTTTGTAAGAAAGGGTTCATTCCAAAATCGCAGACATGGCAGCAGACCGCCGCAAAAAAGAGGTTCCACTATCAGGAAAGTTGTGTCCGAATCAGCTCTAAGAAAGGAGCAGACTATTCCGCCTTTAGCTCCGGGCAATGTAAGAATAATACCGCTTGGAGGAGTAGAAGAAGTCGGAAAAAATATGATGGCTATTGAATATGGCGATGAAATAATCGTCATTGACGCCGGCATACAGTTTAAAACCGAGGAAACTCCGGGAATTGACTTTATGCTTCCAAATACAAAATATCTGGAAGCCAGGAAAAATAAAATCAAAGCTCTCGTCATAACCCACGGACACTTGGATCATATCGGGGCAATACCTTTCATAATGGATAATTTGGGCAATCCGCCGATTTATACAAGAGAATTCGGAGCGCTTTTGATTAAAAAGAGGATGGAAGAATTCCCTCATTTAAAACCGCTTGATATTAAAATTGTAGATGGAAATACGGGATTTTTGCCGATAACGCCAAATCTTAAGATTAAATTCTTCGGTATCACTCACTCTATTCCCGATTCAACTGGCGTAATCATAGAAACTCCTCATGGAGATATTGTAAATACTGGGGATGTCAGAGTCGCCAATGAGAATGGAGTTGTCTCGGATTTTGAATATGACCAATATAAGTTTTTTAAAGACAGAAATATACTTTTGCTTGCCATGGATTCAACCGGAATTGAAAAACCGGGCTGGACTATTTCTGAAGACGTGGTTATAAAAACCATAGACGGTATCGTAAAAGAAGTTACTGGCAGAATAATAATTGCCACTTTTGCTTCTCAAGTTGAAAGAATCATAAAATTCATAGATATGGCAAAAAAATATGATAAAAAGATTGTCATAGAGGGCAGAAGCATGAAAGCCAATGTGGAAATATTAAAATTCCTCAATCTTACCGATACAAAACATATTATTAATGTTGAGAATATGCAGGACTATCCTCCGCACAAGCTTATGATCCTTGCGACGGGAGCCCAAGGCGAAGAGTTTGCTGCCCTCATGAGAATGTCCAATGATTCCCATAAATATGTAAAATTAAACAAAAACGACACTATAATCCTCTCTTCGTCTGTTGTTCCGGGGAATGAAAGAGCCGTGGCAGAGCTTAAAGATAATCTCTATAGGCATGATTCAAAAATTATAACTTACTTTGATACCGACGTTCATGCCGGCGGTCATGGAAAGCGCAGCGAGCTAGAATGGATTCACAGGCAAATTCCTTATAAATTCTTTATGCCTGTTCACGGACATCATTACATGATCAAAATGAATGCCGAGCTTTCCGCTTCAATTGGCACGCCGCGAGATAATATTGTCGTTCCGGATAACGGAAGCATAATAGAAATTACCGATAATGGCAAAAAAATAAAAATGCTTAAAGAAAAAGCTCCTTCCGGCATTGTCATGGTTGACGGATTTTCCGTTGGAGATGTGCAAGAAGTGGTCATTCGCGACAGACAGATGCTTGCTCAAGACGGAATGTTTGTAATTATCGCAAGCATAGATGTAAATACAGGCAAGCTTAGAAAATCCCCCGATATCATATCGAGAGGTTTTATATACCTTAAAGAATCACAAGACCTCTTGAAACAGACAAGATTTATAATCAAAAAGACCGTTGAGGAAGGCGCTGTCGGCAGGCCGATTAACTTTGATATTCTTAAAGATACCATCACTGACAATGTCAGCAGATATTTGTTCCAGGAAACAGCTAAAAAACCTATGGTAATACCGGTGGTAATAGGCGTTTAACTATTTTGTATCTTTCAATTCAAGGCTATATACGAGCCCAAAGAGCATAAAGAATCCGAGAGTCGCAAACATATATACAAACGGGAAGTATATTAGAAATATGCTGCCAAGTATTGGCGCAAAGATGTAAGCCGCAGGAAATGTCATCCTGTATAAGCTTATCAAGTTCACATTTTTCTCGCTTATATTTTTGAAAAAATAGACATCAGTCATAAGCTGGACTATTGATGCCCCGATTCTCGTAAATAAAAGTAATGCGGTCCAAATCCAAAAATCTTTTCCGTCAACAAAAGATATAAGTCCAGTGGAAATTGCCATTATGATAAAACCTATAGTCAACATTTCCTTTTCCCCTATTTTTCTATCAGCCAAAATCCCAAGGGGAACCTGAAAAACGACAAAAGGTATAAGCATCACAGTGAATATGATTGCAATTGTGTGCCAATCAAATCCGACATATTTATACAAGTAAATCGGGCCGTATATTACCATCCACGCGTAAAAAAATTGCAAAAGTATGCTTGATGCGAAGATTCTTCTGACATCTTTTCTTGCCCAAGCTTCCTTCAAAGTGCTGATAAAATTAAATGTCTCATAGTCCGGATCATCAAATGATTTAAGATTTGAATAAACCATAAAAACTATCGGTATCATAATGGCGCTTGATACAAAATATACCTTCCAATAGTCAGAAATGCCCAAAATAAAGGCTGTAAGCCATGGAGCGACAAGCCATGCCAGGTTTACCGAGGTCAAATAAATTCCCCTTATATTGCCGGTATTTGTGTTTGAAGAGTCATGCTCAATAAAGATATCTAGGCAGAAACCGAGGATAGTACCGGCAGCATAGCTCGCGGCAAAACAGAACAATACTACATAAACATTATTTGAGAGTCCGAGACCTAACAAGGCAAAAAAGTTAATTATGGATAAGGTCAGTGTAATCTTATAATTTCCATATTTTTTAATTACTCTCGGAGCAAGAACAAAGGCAATAAGAGTAATTATTGAACACACTGAATAAATAATTCCCACAAGACTCTCGCTGGTCAGATTGCTCAAAAAAGTGGAGCTTATATAGGACGGCAAAGCTCCGGTAAAAGCAAAAATGAATCCAAGAGTGTATAAAATAAAAAGGGTTGGCCCTTTAAGAGAGTTTAAAGTTTTATCCATGAAAAATATGATAACATATTTCCTTATAATTATACTTTTCCCTTATACTACTTGAGTATTACCGGAACAAAAATAGATTGGTCAAATTCCGGATTGTCCGAAGGATTGTCTTTTCTCAAGACCAAAAGCGCCCGTCCGGTACTTGTGGCTGGATATTCAATATATGCGTGGAAATTTACAAAATCTAGAGTTGTCCAGTCGCTGTCAGCTCTTGCTTGCCCATGGCCGATTATATCTCCGTTTGAATTGATCAAATCTATGGGGAAAACAGCTTCAAAATACCAATTGCCCCTTGCCTTGCCGGTAATAACAATAGGACTACTGACAGTCTCATTTTCAGTTGGCGAGAAGACAACGATCGGCAAGTCTGATGTTGTAGTAGATGTGCTTGTCGCAGTAATATTACCCCTCCTTCCCCAATCAAAAGTTAGAGCCATAAATATAGCGGCAACCAAGATAATTATAGTTATTATGATAAAAATAGTTTTTTTCATTTTTTCAATAATTCATCTATTTTTGATTTGAATTGTTCAAGCGTTGGCATTGTTTTCTGCAATTCCCCATTTATATAAATTGATGGTGTCCAGCTTACATTGATAGCTTCACCGTCAGCTTTATCGGCTTCTATTATAGAATCGTATTTATTATTTTCAATTTCGTTCTTAAATTTGTTTTTATCAAGCCCGAGCTTCCCTGCATATTTTACAAATATATCAATAGGATTTGCGCTTTCCGACCATTCACTTTGATTCTCATACAGCAAGCTATTCATTTCCCAAAATTTGCCCTGCTCGCCAGCAGCTTCCGCTGCTTCAGCAGCGATAAGAGAGTTCTTGTGCTGAGGCAAAGGAAAATTCCTGAAAACAAAATTAAAGTCTGGATTCTTTCCGTAAATGCTAATAATTTGTTTCAATATTGGCTCAGCCATAGCGCATGCAGGGCACTCGTAATCTCCAAACTCAACTATGGTGACTTTGGCATCTTTTTTGCCAGTCATATGGCTTGTGTCTCTCACTAAAAGCGTATTGTCAGCAATCTTTCCAGAAGTATTTTCTTTCGGACCAAATGCCAAAAGAGCGACCACGCCAGCTATTATCAATATGGAAATAGAAAAAATTATTTTTGCTTCTTTATTCATTATGTTTTTGTTATAAGTTATTAGTTATCTGTAGATTGGGACTTTCTATAAATTAACATTGAGATTGTAATAATTGTAAGAGCAACCAAAGATAAGAGCGGAATTGTAATGAAACCGAAATATTCTATAAATTTTGTGGTGCAGGAAACCCCGCTCAAGCATGGCGCAGAGCTCTCCGGCAATATGCCGTAATACAAAAGGTTATGATAAATAGAAATAAATACTCCAATAATGCTCAAAGGCAAGACATAATATGGCAAATTTTTATCTTTTCTCAAGATTCCAACGGGAATTATGAAGACCAGTGGGTAAATACAAATACGCTGATACCAGCATAATATGCATGGCGCGAATTTGCGAATCTCACTGAAGTATAAACTACCTAGCATTGCGACAAGAGCAGTACCCCAAGCAAGATACGGGAGATATGTGTACCTTCTATCCATCCCGTTAGAGACAGGTCGCGGTCAGTGCCGTTTCCTGCCAAATTATTTTATTATATAGACATGACATTATTAACATTTGTTTTTATCCAGATAGCGACCGCGGTCTCTAACGGGATCCATTACCTCTATATAATAACAAATTATCGTCGTTAATTACAATTTATTTAAACATCAAAAAGAGGGTTATGAAAATTTTCATTCTCATAACCCTCTCACAATACTCCTTCCAAATCAACCCTGTTCTTGCTGTGGCTGAAACAAGCGTTTCCACTATTGTACGTGCTTAGTGGTTTCCCGCAGATGTTGCACGCCCTGTCTGACCCGTGCTTCTTTGGTTTTTTTTCTTCTGCCAGATCGTCCATTACTTGTCCATCAATCTTCCGCTTGTGTTTCCTCCGTTCTTGGTTTTGCAATCCCTTTTGTTCTTTTCCGCCAAAACTAGCTGGGAGTAGCAATCCCTTGACGTTCCTTGAGTAGCAGGTTTGACAGATCTTCTTGTCGCTTTTCCAACGTCTGGGACACCATCTGAGTTTTTTGCACTGAGCGCATTTCCTGAAATTCCTTGCTCTGTGATAGAGACGTCTGCGTCTTTTCTCTTGTTCTTCCAGATCATGTGACAGTAAACCCATCTCAATCACCTCCTTTAGTCTTGAAAGATCTTCTAGTTGTGATTATACATTAAAATAGAAAAAATCAAATAATTATTTTTTAGACGGAAGAATAATTTCAGTATAAGTATATTCAGGATCAAATGCCCATTTCGTAAATTTCACTATGTCATCATAAGTCACTTTTTCTATTGCCTCCAATTGTTCTTTCTGTGTGACAATATGGCCGTCAAATCTTGATATTTCGCGAAGGGTAATATCTGCTATATCCGCAGATAATATCTCTCGTGATTTTACTTGTTCGCTATATACTTTTTTAATTAGATCAAAACGGCCATTATATTTTTCAGATTTGATTTCTTTGAGAATATTTTGGTATTCTTGCTCAACAAGCTTGATATTCTTTTCATCAGTTTTCACTGTGATAAATGCAGAAGAGTAGGCATTTGTATTTTCTATTCCAGCATTAACGTTATAACAAAGGCTGTGTTCTATCCTTAATCGTTCATGCAAAAGGTCGCTAATTAGCCTGCTTAAAAGATTTTTTACCTCCTCTCTTGTGTATGGTATCTTTTCAGCAATTCTTGATATGGATATTTCAACCTGTTCTTTAACCTCACCTATTTCGTCTGCACTCTTTATAAATCTGTTATTCTTTGGTTTGCTGGTAATACCATCATTCCTATGCTCTTTTTTAACACGAGGTATTCCTTTCAAGAAATCCCTAAGTGCTTCAATATGACTTTCTTCCACTGCTCCAGTTAAAACTATAAAAAAATTACCTGTGCCGTAATGATTTTTATGCCAGGATTTTATATCTTCTTGTGATATTTTAGCTATTGTTTCAGGCCAACCCAGTGGACTATAAAATCTTGAGTGGGCATGTCCATGAAATAAATTATCCATTAATTCTTTTGCATATAGTAAAAATTTATCATTTAAAAATCTACCCCATGCTTCTTGAGTAATAACTTTTCTTTCATGTTCAACATCTTCTGCCCTTAAGTGTGAAGAAAAAATCATATCTTTCATACCACGCAGAACTTCATTATATTTTTCAGGCAAACATTTCAGCCAATACGTTGTATTATAAAAACTAGTCCATGCATTATGCATATTTAATGCATTAATTTTTGACCATTCTCTAATAGCTTTCTTATCAGGCAATAATGGAGAACCGTCGTGGATCAGATGTTCAACAAAATGAGAAAGACCCTCTTTACCTATAGGATCATCAAATGCTCCGGAATTAAAGACTATGCGAATATTTATACATGGCGCCCATGGCAGATTCTTATAGTAGACATCTACCCCATCAATAGTTTTCTTAGAAAAATCATAAGGATCAAAATCTTTTATGTGCATATATAAATTGTAGCAAATTTTAAGAAGATTTATTTTTCTTTTTTAACATCAACTCCGGCTTCCCCATCGTCAATTCTAGGCCAACCTTTATGTTCAAATTCTTTATCCAACCCCAAATCTCTTCTTTTACTTTTACAATATCTTCTTTTTCATCAACATTATGCCTTTCGACTTCCATAAATAGACCTAGATCTTTTACATCTTCAAGGACAATTTCATAATCCTTATTCGTAAAAGTCGATTTAGTATTTTCTATCCTTATCAATTCTTGAAATCCTAATTTATGAAAAATCTCTTCTATCTTATTAAAATCAGATACTTGGGATTCGTATTCATCTGAATACAGCCAGATACCTTTTTTGTCAAAATGATCTATTTTATAGGCCATAGATGCTTCTCCATTTTTTTCTCTAATACGAAGGCACTTTTTTAGCTGGCCATTTTGATCAGGTTTTAAATCTTCTCTTTTTGGATCAAAGAAATAAACGTCTAGTGTTTTTTTATTACCTAGGAATTTAAAACCATCCAGTCGTTTTAAAGCTTCTTCTTTCTTATCAAATACTTCTACTAATATTTCAACTTCTTTTTTCATAATCGTATAAAAGTTTTAGAGCTTTTTTCATTATTTCTTCACCGACAATTCCCCAATCAAAATACTTTTTGTAATCTTTCGGGTCAATCAATTTTATATCTGTAATATCTCCGTCAGGATCAGCTATGAACTTTCCATATGGCTCTACTATGCAAAATGAGCGGGCTTGAGAATTCACGCCGTTTGGCTCAAAAATATCTAAAACGCCCATTATTTTATGTTTTATGACCTTCATATTCGCTTCTTCTTTGACCTCTCTAATAATAGCTTCTTCAACACTTTCACCTTCTTCCACACTTCCGCCAACCGGTGTCCAATATCTTTTTTTATCAGCGTAGACAATTACGAACTTACCATTACAAAAGCAGTAAGCATGAACTGCTTTGATTTTTTTATCCTTAATTTGATCTATACTGTCAAATTCTGTGTAAATAGTATCAAGAACTTGGCCCGAACGATTTGTAAGGGTTGATTTGATTTGTTTTTTCATGATAAATCCAATTATATTTGCTTACAATATTTTTTAAAGTCAGATATTATATTTTTATAGCCTTTCTTTTCCACAATCTCCCAAGCAAGCTTATAACTTGGCCATTTTTGACATTTTTCAATATCAAATTTGAGACGTTTTGGTGATTTTAAAATATCCAGATAAATCGCTTTATGAACTGCATGAACAAGAATGTGGTTAAGAGCTTTGTTATCTTTTATTTTAGGAAAATTCTTCCTGGTCCAAAATGATCCGTTAGTTTTTAATTTATTATCAGTGAGAATTCTATGGATTAATTCATGAGTAAGAGTATCAATAAAAGCATTTTTTTCATATCCAATATTTATAACCAGTGGGTCGCTGAAAGCACCCTTTAATCCAAAAATCATATAGACATCTATGGTATTGGCATAGAAATCCAAGCCTGTAATTTTCTTCATTCCATCAATAATCTTTTTTTCATTCTTATTCCAGATTTTTCTGCGATTAGAGATTATACGTTCTATCTTTTCTTTGCTTGGAGCTTTTTTGTGTTTTAGTTCCGGGATTTTTTCTCTTAAATTCATAACAGAATTCTGTAGAAGCCATCCGTGTTTTATCCTGATTTCAGGAATATTTTTTATCTTTTTGGACATATTATTTTCTTTTATCAAGATAATCTATTACTCCGTTTTTTTCTAAAGATTTTTTGATTGTTTCTAGGCTAACTTTAAAAATCTTTCCATCTATAAGTCTTTCTATGATTATTTCTTTATCATCATTCCCAATAGCTTGTATGGCTTTATCGTTAACAATATATTCAACTTCATTATCAAGTTCTATGACAATATCTTTATTTGGTTTTAAAACTTTATTGATATTCATTTAACTAATTATAACAGAATAAGAAAGAGGGTGTACGAATGAGTACTCCCTCTTTGTTCTTCATTTCCCGTCAGGACCTTTCCCGTCAGGGAAAAGAGAGATTCCACTCTCGAGATTGTCCTCCGCCCAATCAGGGGCTTTGTCAAAGTTGTCTTTTCCTTCTCGAGCTCCCATGTCAGTTCTGGCTTCATGTCCTGCTCGAGCCGCTTCACTGGTGCTTGTCCCAGTTACTTCGGCAACAAAATCTGTAAACCAACCCATATTTGACCACCTCCCTTAGTTTCGAAACAACTTCTAACTATAATTAGACAATAAAAAAATAGATAAGCAAATTTAGTTATCAACAGACCAATTTATTTCCCTGCTAAAGGTAAATCGACGAAGAAGGTGGTGCCGGGGCCGGCGGATTCAAACCAGATTTTGCCCTTGTGGGCTTCTATAACGCCCTTGGCGAAGACTAGGCCATAGCCAGAGCTATTTACGTTCACTTTGATAGAGTCTCTGCCTACGCCCCCAGCTTTGAACAATTTGCTCTTATCTTCGTCTTTTATGCCAATACCCGTATCCTTTACTGAAAGCAATATCCTTCCAGACTTATTTTGCAAATTCACAGAAACTCCTCCTTTCGGCGTGTAATAAATTGAGTTATCTATAAGGTTTCGAATAGCTTCATTTAAGTGTTCAGGATCGGCATTGATGTCATATCTGCCGTTTTCCACATTAAAATCAAGCTTCAACCCTTTCTTGTCGGCAGTTTCTTTTTCTTTTGATACAGCAACAGTCACCAGATTTTTGAAATCTATCAGCTTCATATCGTAAGTTAATGTTCCGTTTTCAGCGCTGTTACCTCTCAAAATATCCATGACGTATTGGACTCCAGTTGAGGATTGATTCAATCCCTCTTCCACAAGCGGTTTTGCAGATTCAGGAATATTTCCGTAATCATCCGTCAAAAGCTCAGCAAAAATGTCCTTATTTTTACCCAGATAACCTTTGATTTGATGGTTCATCACATGAATAAGGTTTGTCTGTCCCGCATTTGCAACTTCAAGTTTTTCTCTTAAGGTAATCTCTTTTTTAACAGATCGGACAAGTATTAAACCTAGTATGGCAGAAATAATCAATGTAATAGTTGTAGTTATTGTTACAAACAATGACATCTGGTTTAAATAAAAGAACTGTGAACCAATTAATATTATTAGGGACCAGACTAAGGCTTGAGCTGCTATTAATTTAATATTGAAAACCTTAAATTTTACAATTAAATATGCTAAAAATACCATAAATATAACCATGCCAAAAAGACCGAAGGATTCAATAAAATATCCAGTAGCAATACCTTGATCAGATAGATATACAGAAAGATATCCAGTTACAAAAAAGCTTAAAAGAAAAAATAAAATTCCCATTAAGGATAAGATTGTCTCCTTTCTTTCAACTCCTTTTAATTTGATTATTCCAATGACAGATATGATCAATATCCAAATAACAAATATTGATTGTAATATATAGAAATAATTATTAAGCATATTTCCCTCTATAGCAGTACAATCTGTATAGGAGAATCCTGTTAAATTATAGGTAGTTGGTGTCAATATTAATATTGGTAAAAATAAAATCCCGATAATTATTTTTTGATATAATGGTAAATCTTTTTTATTAACAAAAACATATATAAAATAGAGACTTGCTATATAGATAAGTATTTGAAATATTCCAGTTAATGCCCATGCTACCATTATAGTTATACTGTTGAAACTAATCCAAGTAAACATATCTAGAATTGACCATATAGCAAAAAAAATAGATAAAGAAAAAAGAATCTTACTTATTAATGCATTTCTATTTTTTATAAAAACCAAAGTTCCTATCAGTAAAGAGATAAGAATAACGGGTATATGAGTATAATAGATAACACCTATATTGCTCACACCAAAAAATTCATATGATACTAGAGAAGCGCAAGTACCTAAATTTGTTAAAAAATCAAAAGTCATTCTCGATTATTAATTATAACAATTAACATGTTAATAATACCATCATAAATTTTATCATTCACTTTTTGGTTTTTTGTCTATTAATATTTTAATAAATTCAGGATAATACCACCAATATTTATTCTCTTCCTCATTTTCAGGTATCAATCGGACAATCAATGGTTTTAAACCAAATTTCTCTTTAACAAATTCAAAAGATGGTATTAAGATTTCTTTGGTAAATTTTTTTTCTTTGCCGGATAGCAAATAATTTTCAAAAAGTATGCCATTTCTTATATACAAGGCTAATGCATATTTATAATAATTTATCGGTTTATCTCCCATTTTATGAACCCATTCAGACCCATCATGAAACTCTATTTCTTTATAAAATTCATTTAACGCTCTATGGTGAAAGTCAACAAATTTTTCATCCCATAATGTATAAATATCTTTTATTTTCCTCTTTTCATTTTTTCCAGATAAATCTATAATATGTCTAGTACTTGTTACCATATCGCCGTAATCATCCTTGCCATGATAAAAAACCATCTTTGCCAAAGATACTTTACTAGCATTGTTAGTTACAAAAATATCGTCTAAATATTCCCAGACAATCGGTTTTAAGCCGACTTCTTTTGATTTTTCATAAAAATTAAAGAATGACCAATCTGGAGATGCTAAATAATCTGTATAAATTGCTCTTGGTTCTTTTTGTAAAAATTTCGGTATGTCGCTACCCAGAAATTTTTCTACTTTTTTCTTAAGCTCTTTATCATTCCATCTTCTCCAGATTTCCTTCTTTGCTTCCTCAATTGGAGTATATATATCGTCTATATTCATAAGTATTCAAATAAACCTAAACTAAATTACTCTGAACATTGTTCCCCATCAACTAAATTATTTGGGTCACAATATGAATAAAAACATGATTGTTCACCTGATAAGCATGAAAGTTCCTTATCACATCCGATTTTCTCAATCGTATTTTCACATAAATATATTGATGCGGCTTTTTTGCTTATATTTTTATAATAGGTGGTCTGTTCTGCGGGATTTTCTGAACATGTATCATCGGTACTTGGGTTACATTGATTGATAAAGCATTTTTCGGTCTTTGGATCGCAAGAAACTTGGGCGGTTATTTGATAGTCTTTTAGCATAACTATCTTGTAAAATGTTACTGTTATAGACAGAATTATTAGAGCAATTAGTACCAGATAAAATATACTATTTTTTATATCAGATTTTGTTTCGGTATTATCCATAAATCAACATGTATATTTTACCATTTTTGTATAAAAGGCTAAAGGGCGGAGAGATTTGATTCTCTCCGCCCTTATTCACCCCCATGTATTCCTCCAACACATGAGGAAGAGACGCACTATTGTGATCAGAGTTGCGTTAAACATACTCCACGTAACGCAACTTATCACTGTACTGAGTAAGAAGATCCCCATATCTCGCTTGTCCAGTCTTCCGAATCTTCCGTGACGCATGAATATCGTCGTGTAGAAAGAGTCGGTAAAGATTGTAAAGACGAGAAAAGTTGTCAATTCGGTCTTGTTTAGAGACCAAACCACCAACTTGAAGATCTTTGCCGGAAGGTAGACAGGAATGAAAAGAGCGACTTTGAGGAAAAGTCCCCTCTGATCGCACAATCTGTCCATCCAGTCTTCGCCTTCCTTTTTCAGCTGCTCCAGGAGATTAACTCCCAGCCAATCTTCACCCGTTGATTGATACCAAATGATGAGCCCAAGGTTCATTACCAGTGCACCAAGTGATGCATAGGTAGATCCAAGGACCACACCAAAATGGCTTTGCATCCAAGCCCAGAATGGAAAATCGTAGAAGAAATTGGACAGCTCTATCAGTCCCCAGCTACCGAGCACCCTCTTTATCGTTTTCCAGTCTTTGGAAACGAAACCGAGGATGACAAACAAAAAGATAAAAAACAGCACTGTCTTCATCCTCTACCTCCTTTCTTAGATTTTTAGTTCCTGACAACTCACTGATTAAGTTCAATCAGTGATAACTTTCTAATTGCAATTATATACCTATTTGATAGATTTGTCAATAGTAGGATATATGGCTTAAAATAAGGGTTATTCTATATTATATTTCAATCCCCTTTGGATATAGTTCATCTTAACCAACCACACTCAAACTTATTAAGAGAAAGGAATGATCATTGACAAAGAATAAGCAACCATTTATGATTAACATCAAACAGAGCAGAGTAGTTCTGCTTTGTTAAGTACCTTGAAAGGAGGCGACGACCATGATCCAGACAGTTGAAAGGAGTCCAGTTTCGAAAGAAGAGGTTTTGAGCCCGTTGGTGATTCCAGCAGTGCCAGGTGAGTATTACAGTTACTCATCCGAGTTCACGGACGAAAAACCTCTGTACGTGTTGATGAAGTGCAAAGCGAACAAGAATCGCACGATCGCAGAAGCGGGGAATCTCGGTTGCGAGGCCAACCTCCTCTTCCGGTTCAGCAACTCAGCCCGGGCTGAAGTTTGCGGGATCAAGATGGCACATGCTTCCGGTCTGCTGGGCGACTCCATCAATAGTGGATCGTTTGGCGAGACGTGGATCGCGCCCGCGGGGATCACAGCCGAGGAATTCTACGAGCTTCGCTCGCGGAAAGACGTTGAGTCACTGGTAAAGATTTGCCAAAACAAGTGTGCGGAACATGAGGTATCTGCCACACTGAATCCGGGTACGGTCATTGCCATGATGACCGACGGTGGCAAATACGGCCTCTTCTTTGTGAAGAAGCTCACGCCGACGTCGATACAGGTCGATGCTTGCCACATTCTGTTGTAGACCTGTAGATAGTTACTGCCGCCAAAGGACACCACTTTGGCGGCAGATTTAATTTTAAAACTGAGCATAAAGCAGGCACAAAATATATAACTCAGGAAACTAATGAATGTTTCTCTAAATTTTAATACATATTTTATAAGATTTTTCGCCACACTTGCCCTATATCATCATCTGGTGGAGTTACCTCTCCAGCTCTCTCAAAACCCAATCTGTCGTGGAAGCTCCATGACTCATTGTGGGAATTAGGACTATATAAAAGGAGTTCACTAAAACCGTATCTTCGCGCTTCTTCGATTAGTTTTAATTTTAGTTTTTCTCCTATACCTTTTCTTTTATATTTTACTGCAATAATATAAAATTCAGCGGGGTTATTTGTCAGCGCATATGGCTTTAGATACTTAGATAATTTCTTAAAACCAACGATACCCAAAATTTCACCATTTTCCTCTGCTACGAAAAATCTATAATCTTTCTTATAAGTTTCTTTAATATATAATTTTAATTCATTTGAAAGCTCCTTAATAAATTCTGGGTCTGTCCAATGCAAAGCAAAAATCTCTTC
>CAYPMZ010000005.1:14340-16693 GCA_964412245.1 uncultured Candidatus Saccharibacteria bacterium | reverse complement strand
AGCATTTCCTTGAATATTAAATGTAGAAGTTGAAGTCGTGGCATTTACTCCAGCAACTGTGCCATTGTCAAATAGTATTCCTGCACCTATTGCTGAAGCTGAAGTCCATCTTGCTGTTTTTCCGTTTGTGCCAGTTCCGGTTACGGGGTTAGTGAGAAGGGTTTGAAAGGTGGAAGAAGAAATAGTAAGATATTGCCCAGATGTGGTGGATAAAAGCAAATAATCTGCGGCAGGAGCAAGGGGAACTGTCACATTAAAAGCCATTACTATAAATGGAAGTGATATTAGTCCTAAAATTATGTATAAAAGTTTTTTCATTTGATTTATATTAAAGCGTAACATTCATAAGTTGGAGGAATCGTTGTTGTTACTACAGAAGTTCCATCCCATGTCCAACCCTGTGTTCTATATATTGCGCCGTCTATGATTAAAATTATAGGTTTGGTTGTAAATATGAATTTTTTATTTACTCCATTTATCACACTTGTCGTATCTTCCACTAGACTTGAGGTTACCGATCCTGCAGTATTTACAAAGTCCAAATTCTGAGTTATGGGATTGAATATAAGTGATAAGCTCATGATTTTGTTATGGATATCAGGTTATTGCTTCCATCATATCCGAGTGTAAGAGTTGCCACTATCACACCGACCTTTTTATAAAATACAGTTGATATGTTTCCTCCTGAATACATAATGGATATGGAATCAAATGTGTTTGGGACCCATCCTGAAGCTAAAGATACTTGATTGCCGCTTGAATCATATATTGATACAGGCAGAGTTACTTTATTGTTTGACTTGTCCAAGTCAATTTTTCTTGTATCATCTGATTCAGAACCTATAATTGTTCTATTCCCTGCCATTTTGTTCTTTTAGATAAGCTATTCTCTGTATCTTTTCAAGAGATCTCTCTTTGTTTTTTATTTCCAATTCCCTTAAATCAAAGTCTTTTGTAACTTCAATCATCCTATCAGCCGTATCATTTAATTTTTTCTCTTTTTCAATAAGTCCCTTTTCTTTTTCAGCAATATCTTCTTCCTTTTTTTTCAAATCGGATTCTTTAGAGTCAAGAGTATATGCCCTTGTAATAATATCTCTTTCTTTTTTGTCTCTTTTTATCTTTACATCTTCAAAATCTTGTTGTTCTTTTTTAAGGGCAATCTTCTCATTTTCAAGATTTGTTCTTTGTTCAGATAATGTCTTTTTATCTTTTAAATGTAATTGTTCTCTTTCGGATAAGGATGTAACTCTCACATTATGCAAAGATATCTCGTTTTCATGAGCAGATACTTTCTGTAAATGCGCCATTTCTTTGCTTATGAGGGCTGTTTCCCTGTCAGACAGGTTCTTTTCCCTTTCTGTGACATGGGTGTCCCTAGCCTTGATTTTACCCTCAAATATGCCCTGCTCAGCTTGTTTGACGGCAAAGTCATCTAGTTTTTTCCTCAATTCTTCCGATTTGTCGCTATTTTCCCTCTCTTTTTGCTGAACCTTTACAATCCTAGATTCTATGTCTTCGTTTTTTCTTGATTCTTCAATTCTTTTGTTTTCTTTGGCTTTTTCTATTTCTTGGTTCAGATTTGCCAATTCCTTTGTTTTTTTATCATTGTCCAAAGACAATGTATTGCTCTGTTTAAGAATATAATCCCTTTCCACTCTAAGCACGGACAAATCCTGAAGCTCTTTTTTCAAACTCTCTATTTCTTTTTTTATGGCTTCAGCTGACATATCTTTTAATATTTAGTCGGTTGAAAAAATAATCTTACCGCGGCTGTGGATCCTGAATTGTTGGTGATCCACATATCAATAATCTTTATGCCCGATATTTCGTATGGGGAATCAGTGGCACTTATTGTGATCAAATCATTGGTTGATTTGTTAATGGCGACAGATATTGTCTGATTTGTCCTTATTACAACTGAGGTGGCATTCTCGGTGCTGTTATTGGTATTATTCAGTTTTGATTGAAATGTCGTTCCAAGAGCAGAAAGCTGTTGAGCTCCTCCTCCGGATGCCACATTTATCTCCACATTTTCATAATACTGTTCGACTTGTTGATGTATATTTGACATATTTTTTTTCAGCTCCTATTCGCACTTCCTATAAAGGAAGTGAGATAAGAGCCGATAATTAGTTTAAGTAAGTGTTGACCAAGCTGTAGCTCCGTTTGTGTTGTAAGCCAGTTTTCCTGATCCACCTCCGTTAAAACATATATCACCGACCGCGCCAGTTAGAACTGTATTTGCGGTCGTTCCATCGGTTGATTCCCAGATTGTATATCCGCCAAACTTTGCAAGAGCTACGAATTTAACCGAAGCTGAGTTCGTACCTGCATTTGCGATTACGAATGG
>CAYPMZ010000005.1:8363-14240 GCA_964412245.1 uncultured Candidatus Saccharibacteria bacterium | reverse complement strand
GTAGTCAAACCTGTAGCTGTTAAGGTTACAAGTCTTCCTGTTGTTGCTATAACTCCTGAAGATGAAACTACAAGTGCAGCACCAGTTGTTAGTCCGTTTCCATTTATTCTTACGATTCCTGCCGCAGTTGTTGCAGAATTTGCAGTAACTGTAAGCATAAATCCTGTAGTGACAATTGTTCCTGACGATGTCAAAAGCATTGCGCCTCCTGAGGTTAATCCGTTTGCGGTAACTCTTACAAGGCCTGTTGATGTAGTTGCGCTATTTGCTGTAATTGCAAGAACGTCACCTGTCGTCGTGATTGTACCTGTCGATGCAAGAACTAATACGTGACCAGTGGTTTGAGTCGTTGCTTGTGCAAGAGACATCATTGTACCGGTTGTAAGAGCGCTGTCATTGAAAAGCACAGAAGTTGATGACTGACCTCCTGTATTTGCAAGGTCTAAGAGAACGCCATTTGTGGCTCCTCCTGAAGCCGCGCCTGAATCAGAAATCCTGACGAGTGAACCTCCGTCAGCAATGATTGATGTGGTGTGTGCTATCAAAAGTCCCGCACCGGTTGTAAGACCGGCAAGAGTTCCGAATGACATCGCAGTACCGGTTGTTAGACCAGTTGCTGTAAGATTTACCAATATACCTGTTGTGGCTATTACACCGGTTGAGGCGATTGATAGAGCTTTACCTGTCGTCAAGCCGTTTGCAATAATTGTCGCAACTGTACCTTGAGTAGCACCTGATTGCGTAATATTGAAGAATGATGCTGTTGTAACACCTACATGCACTCCTGAACCTGTAAACAATATCGCATTCGATGATGTTGTTGAGTTGTTTGTTACTGAGAAAACATTGGCATTTGATGCGCCTGTCTGTAAGAATTTACCTGCAGAAACTACAATGTCTCCATTTGTAAGCGTGAGAGCGGCAGTTCCTAGGGCTGATCCTGTAATTACAGTCGCTCCAAATTTAGAAACTGTGAATACTGCCGCTACGGCATTGCTGTCCCAGATATTCAAATATCTGCCAGCTGTCGTCAAATTCGCTTCAGATGCCGCAATCAATAATGCAGTACCAGTCGTGAGAGAGGTGCTTGTTATTGATGTGATACCTGTCGTACCGCCTCCATTACCCAGAGTTGTAGAAGCATTATCTACGACCGAAAGAGTCTGAGAAGCGTTTGCCGATGTGATATTCAATGTCGTCTTGCCGTTTGTTACGGTAATTGTCGAACTGAATGTCGCCGCTTTGGCAAGAGTTATGGTATTTGTGTTTGCGCCGATTGTGACTAATCCACCTCCTGTTGCTTTCAATATAACATTGCCGGCAGTGCTTTGAAATGTTGGTGAATCTACTGATAAGAATAATGCTGCGCCTGCTTTGCTTATCGTCCATGAATCTGATGTTCCATCTATATCATTTCCTGTGCCTGCTTGAGATAGCTCTATAAGAGCTCCTGATCCTGCACCAGAATTTGTGATCGTAAGAACATCATTGTTTCCGGTGTTATTATCAATAGTCCACGTTGTACCCGTTAGAGTAAATGTGTTATTTGCAGCAAATAAAGTGGCCCATGTTGATGCTCCGCTTGAACCTGCCGCACCGAGAACTGTCGTGCTTCCTAAAGAGGAAAACACGAGGTTTCCCGCACTATTGATGTACAACCCGTAATCAGTGGTGCCGAATGGGTTTGATGCCCAATTTGCGCCTGAACTGCCTGTTACGGCTGGATTCCATCTGATGAGACCCGTTCCCGTAACACCTCCTTTGAGGTTGATGTTGCGTGGATCCGAGAAGGATTTTCCATTAAATGTTGACATTTTTATGAGGGGCAAATGAGTATGGATTATCGGCTTTCACCTTATTCTATTCTTCCTTTGCCCCGATTAAGTTAATAAAATATTAAGAACCTGATGAATCGCCCTTGGAAAATACCCATGATCTTGCTACATCGTTATGACCTAGGTCAAACAATGTAGTTACTGATGTCTGGATTTCTTTTGTCTTGTAAACTACGTTAACTGGATCTAGCATTGGTGGCTGTGATTCTATGAACTGAAAGCCGTATTCATCGGTCTTCATTTTTGAATCAAACATAAACCAATAGCCTGCGTTCTGAATGTATTCAACAGCAATTATTTCAAATGCTGGAACACCAGAACCGTCATGATCGAAGGATTCTGGAATCTTACCGCTAGTTATAGCTTTAAGAATTTCTTTTGCCTTAAAATGGTTTGCTGAATTTTTCTTGACTACCAATCTGTCTAGATCAGGAATCTTTGGATTACCTCTTGGATCAACCATAAGACCGGCTGTTCTATGCGCAGCTTTCAAACCTGCATAATCGAGCGGTAGGTTATAGGTTGTTCCGTCGTAAACCTCATTGTTCATGTTTGTTCCGCCATCTTCTCTTGTGTGAGCTGCTGATGCTGCGGCTACACCGTCTCCACCGGTTATTGTGATCGTTCTTGATCCACCTTGCCCGTTGTGTGTATATGTTTGTGACCATGCATTATCCAATCTTTCTGCGCATAGTCTTTCTTTCTTACGAGCAATTGAAGCCTTTAGTTCTTTTGCTACGTTGTCCAAATCCCTCTTTTTAATACCGAATTTCCACATCTTGAATGTGAATGGGATGATGACACCTACCATGTTTTGTGTGTAGGTTTGCTTGTATCCTTGAACCGGAGTATCTGAAATGATAACCGCGTTCTCGTCTACGAAGTCTGCTTCTCCAAGTCCGGACAATGAGCTATCTTTTTCAAGATAATCTTCGGTTGTTCTGACATTGAAGTATTTCGAATAATTGACATCAGGCTCTGATGATTTTTCGAAGACCTTCTGGATGGACAAGTCTACGAGATCGGCGGCCTGAGCAATGTTATATGGTGCGCTCATAATTATTTGTAATTAGATTAATAAAAGCTAGTAAAAGAACTAGGCTGTTATGTTGGTTGTTGTTAAGAATCGACCGACAATTCTGTTTGCTCCCATAAGAGGGGCAAGACCCAATTGTTCGAATATACCGCTTGATGTGGTGGAATCTGTGCCTGTGTTATTGATAATTCTTGCGCTTGCTCCGAATACCATTCTCTGGTAGTTATGAGCTGCGTTTGCTGTATTTGTAGTATCTGCTGTCCATCTCTGTCTATCAGTTGCAAGACATACTAACAATGTTGTTGCTGATGCGGTTACTGTTTGCATTGCAACTCCTCTGGTTGCATTGTTCACTGATGCTGATGTTGAAGGAATAACCGTTGCGGCTGTTCTTGAAACATCGACTGCATCACCTATTGTGTAGGCCTGTGAAGCAATAGTAAAAACCCTATACTCTGTATTTCCAGGGTCTGCTACGAGGACGAATCCTGCTGCCATATTAATTATTAAAATTTACTCTACGCGCTGTTTTCTATATCGGCCTTTTCCTCGTCCGTGAAACCTTTGAGCATATCTGTTCTAAGGCTTCCGGGAGCGGATCTGACCAGCTGTTCATTTTTAGTGACGCGTGAAGCGCCGGAATGGGAAGCGACTTTAACTTTCTCTTTCGCGGCAATTTGTTTGTTTAATTGTGCCGCCGGCTTTACATTAAAAACTGCTTTATGAGACCTTTCCAGAATCTTGGCATAGTCCCTTGGGTTTGTAGGTTTTGCAAATAGTGCAAATTCAGCGCTTAGGGCTGACCATAACTCTCCCTTAGGATCGTTTTCAGCTGTATATTCTGGGTGTTTTTCAATAAATGCATCAAAAACTTCATCAGCTTTTTCCTTATAAGTGGATTCCTGAATTTCATTCTGTTGAACAAATCCTAGAGTTTTTGCAAGGTCTTTGAAGGCCTCTACTTCCTCTGGTTTGTATTTCTTCAGAACTTCATTTGCAGGTTCCGCCTTTGCAGGTGCTGGATTTCTTGATGAGATATCAAAGAGCTCCTGTTTTTTCTCGCCTTTGAGTTTGCTTCTAACATTCACTAATTGAATCCTTAGAGCGCGCTCTGTAGGAGTTTCAGTCCTACCGTCAGCAAGAACAACATCAGTTTCTGTGCCGGCTGGTTTAGGTTCTTTTGTGGTTTCTACTGCTTCAGGTTCCTTTTCCCCTTCTGCCTCGACTTCTTCAGTTTTGGCTTCCGGTTCTTTTTCACCCTCTTCAGCTTCTTCTTCGACAGGTGAAGGTTCCTGTCCCTCGACGAGTTCATCGTCCTTTGTAGGCTCGATTTCTACTCTTTCGACGTCTTTTACTTCGTTTGGTTCTGTTGCCATAATTATTTTTACGACTCTTCAGTTTTACGTCGCAGTCGCGCGACGAATTATGTGCCTTTTAAGGCTTGGGTGAGAATTACGGGGCTGGAATGAAACACAATTTGCTTCGACACAAATTATGAGCTTTTCCCCACAATCCTCACTCAAGCCTCACTTGAGGCCTGATTGATAAATGTTATTTCTTAAAGAACATTTTCATTTTCTGAATCAGGTTCAGTTTCTGTTGGTGTTGCTGTACTGGGTTCTACCGTCTCAACTGGTCCGTTTTGCAATGGATTGGCTAATACTTTGCCTGTTCCTATGCAGATTTGGCAGGTTGATAGTGGCCCTACATGAACCCATGGAATTTCTGAGTTTCCTATAAGACCGGTGCCCAAGCAATTGCGACATTCGATTTTGTCTTCCATTATTTTAGTTTTTTATCTATTGCTATTAATGAAGCGTCGTTTATAGTGATTTCGCCTGCATCACTTTTCTTCTTGATCTCGTTTAGGATGTAATCTACGCTTTCCTTCTGTAGCTTTACAACTCTTTCTGATCCATCTTCCTGCCATTTCCACTGTTGTGGAACTTCCTTTTTTGATGGCTGTTCTGGGTCTGCATCAAGTATCTTTTTTACTTCTTCATCTGTCGGTGTTTTTACCAGCTTAGCCTTTTTCCAATCCTCCTCGGTTATGGTTAATGGCTTTATATCCTCAAGCAATACTGACATTGTTGACAAATTGCCCTTGAACTCGTTCATGATACCGATTAATTTTGCTCTTTCACCAATTGTTAGTTTTACTTCTTTGCTCATTGTTTTGTTTATGTTATAAAATGGACTAATAATGCTCTTATTTTTTTCTTTTTGATTTGCCATGTTCTTCATTAATATGATTAATCATATGGCCATCTGATGTTGTATGAACTTGCTTTTTCTTTTTCTTCGCTTGTCTCTTCTCAGAATAAGCTATAGCGACAGCTTGTTTAACAGGTTTGCCGGCATTCACTTCGGCCTTGATATTCTTTTTGAATGCTTTTTCACTTGTTGATTTTGTTAAAGGCATAGTATTTATATTATTCGTCGTCCTCTTCGTCTTTCTCGTCCTGTTCCTTCATTGAAGTTTTTTCCGATGATCTGTTTTCAGCATCTCTGCCTCTATCGGCTTTGTCCTCGGTTTCTCCCTCGGGCTCAATGCCTTTGCAAGCCTGCTCGTCTTTGTCTTCTTTTGACTGATCGTCAATGTAAACTTCCGAGTTTCCTTTCATTTTTGGATCTGATGGATTTAACATTTGATTTAATTATTACTTATTAAAATTTTGATTGTCTCCGGGAGTGCCGACCTGCAGTATTTGAGTTGCACTCGGAGTTTTTATATTCGGTTTTCTGATCTTGACTGGTTTCGGCTGTTGATTCACCATTGAACCTGTCGAGGTTGATCTCTTTGGTTTGGTTGGAATTTTTGCCTTAAATGGATTCATATTGCTCGTAAGGTCTTAAATCCTTTATTTTGATATTTCTTCGTCTTGTTCGGCAAGGCAGGCATCTTTTCGGGTCTGAATATTGATTCTTATTAAAGAAGTTCTGATCCTTTACCGTGTGTATAAATTCCTTTCCGCATTCAGTACATTGTAATTTCTTGTCTTCCAT
>CAYPMZ010000005.1:4968-8263 GCA_964412245.1 uncultured Candidatus Saccharibacteria bacterium | reverse complement strand
CACCATGCTTCCACCCCCGCTACTCCTTCGTTTCCTATGTCTCTTGAGCGTCTGTCTTCTTTCATCATTGCCCAATATTCGGGTGTTGCATTTGATTTTTCTTTCTTTATTAAGACATGGAACATATTTCCACCGCTTTTTAGAGATTGCTGTTCTACTCTTTCTAAAGCATCGCCCAATATTTCTTCCGCTTTTTCTTTAAAGAACTTATTTACTGGTTCATTGTTTGGTCCGGCTTTCTTTACTTCTATTTCCTGTTTTATTGCTTCCGGTGTTGCTATTGTTGCAGGCTTTTTTGCAAGCTCGCTTACAATATCCGCAAGTGATCCTATTGTTTTTTCTAATGAACTGAACTGTTCTACAGTCACAAACTTACTTTCTTCTTTCTTAACTCCTTTTTTGGGTGCCATAATTTTTTACATCCTTTTATTTTACGTCTGAGACGGCCAGACGATTATGTTAATAAATCTTACCAATATTATACACCTCCTTTGACAACATCGTCAATTTTTATGGGTGTTGATAACTCTCCGCCAATGATATTTTTCTTTCCTTCTGCGATTGTAAGCGGAACATCTATCGTGCAAGCTACTGTTATCACTTCGCCCGCTTTCATATCTTTTTCCAATTGTATTTTATGCACTCTTTTGAACTTCATCATCTCTTCTTTTCTGACAGGCAATAGCTGATCCTTCATTTCCGAGTTTACCATTGAGAATGCTATACCCCAAAAGTCTATCACTTTCATATCGACCGATGCTCTGCCTATGCTGACTTTAACGACATCTTTTTTGGTATCGCATTTTATCACTATTCCCTTTGCTTTGAATGTTTTTTTACTCATTTGCTCTGAGGTCTAATCTGTCAAAGAAGTATTTCAGTCCTTCCATCTTTCCTTCTCTTTTGAATACCGACCTTATAACTTCAAAGTCTGTGTTTCCTCCTACATTTTCAATTCCCCATATTTTCATCTGTTCTTCATAAATCAAAGCAATGATATCCCACGCCTCATCTCTCATGATCCTTTTCAGTCCCGCTTTCTGTTTTTGTGTTAGTTGTATTTCTTCTTCCATATTTATAATTTGCGATTAAATAGCCCGTTTGGCTGTCCTGCTTTTATCTGTTGCGGTATCTGACTTGCCGGTAGTACTGTCGGAGCTCCTCCATTTGGCGCTGTGCCTGCGTTTGCCTGCATACTTTGTCCTCCTGCTGGTGGAATTGCTCCGGGTGCTCCTTCCGGTCCCGGTGGTGCGCCATTTGGTGGCATTCCCGGTGCTCCCGGAGGTGGTGGAACTTGTCCCGTATCTAGAAACTGCAGAAATTCATCCGGTAGCCAATCCTTTGGATCCTCTTCATTTGCTTTGATAATCTCTCTCAAAGGTTTTGCCATAATCTCTGGCGGGGCCTGAAGCAATGGTGCCATAATATTAAACAATTCCATTTTGCTTGCCTTGACTAATTCCTGTGAGCTGTCAATGATTGATCTTGGAATAACCTTGAATATACCTTTCCATTTAAGCTGTGATGGTTTGATTCTTTTTGTCTTTTCGTTTGGTTTATTTTCCTGATTGCTTATCTTGAAGAACTGCGATTCTTTTCCTTGCACTAATTTTCCTTCATTGTCTTCAAGGTGGAGCGCTATCTCGGGCAGATATGTTGCTGTTAGTTTTATGTATTTGTCTGGATTCTCCGGATCTACATCTCCGAATAATTCTTCGTGATTTACTCCTTCTTCTTTTTCATATGAGACCATATCCTCTAGGCTTGTAAATTCTTTTATAGCCGGTATTGCATAAAGCTGTCCCATCCATGACATTGATAAATAAGCATCCTGTTCAATTGCCCATGCTATGTTTTGTACAGGAGTTTTTAATCTTTTTAGGGCTGATTCTTTTGCGTGTAGTATTTCTCCAAGAGTCTTTCCTGTGATTTCTCCTTCGAGAGTTGGGGTTATTCCGGTCTCATCGTCCATTGATGCTTGCAGAAACTCAAGACCTTTCCACGATTCTCCACCGGGACCGGGAATCTCCATCCAGTTAACGGCATCCTTTGCTGATCCACTTGAATTTGTGATTTGTCTTGCTTGTCCGGGAACGATCTGAATAAGTCCGTCTCCAAGCGCCATCGATGTTCCGTTGTAAAATCCGAACTTCATAATAGATAACACGAGCTGGTCCATAGTCATGTTCTTCATCTTGTCGTAGAGCTGTTTGTTCTGTCTTAATATTTCCCAGAGCGATGTTCCGTATGGCAGTTTTGCGTTTCTTAAAACTAAGAGTGTGTGAGTAATGGAAATCAGTCCATCATCATTTGGCAGAGGCGATTGATAAACTATGATGTTGTCTTTTGGAATCCATATTGCAAATAAGTCTTTTAACCTGCTTTCAAAGAATCCCACTGTGACCACATCCTGTCTTTGTTTGCTGTCGCTATTCGTTGAAGCGCGCCCTACTTGCTGTCTATTTGTCTTTCCCGCATTATCCATTCTGACAAGTGCCGAATTTGGTCTGACGAATTTTGAGCCGGGATATACTCCGAACTCTGTCATGAACTGGTCATAAGAATAATCTATCTCGTAATATCCTTCGTTTGTTGAATATGGGTCATATGGAGTTGAAAGTTCGTCAATCCATGTTCTGAATGGGTCTAGGTTCTGCCTGTCTACATCATTAAACCATTCTATTTGCTGGTCTTCATAAACATTCTTATCTGGATTTTCCGTATCGATTGATTTTAGAACTTTCTTCGGATATGAAACTAAACGAGGATATGTTCTTTGAACTGCCCATCCGTATTTGAATAGGTTGAATATAAAAAGTTTGTATTTCTCCTTTGCATCCGTAATACTCCAATTTCTTTTCCATAAAGAATAAGCCAAATCTGTCGTAGCTGTGAATTTCTTCAATAGTGCCACGAGTTCAGCTTCTGGTTGATTATCAAAAATGAGAGATAGTGCGGTTTGTATCTTTGCAAGCAGTGTTGGCGCGCTTGCAGCCGATCTCCATTGCTGTGAGGCATCTCCTACAGGCACGAGCCTGCTTCTCAAACCTGAGTCCTGATCCGTTTCAAATCTCTTTCTGGTAGTTCCGAAGTCCAATTCATGCGGTACATATTCCTCATCGGCTTCTCTCCATCTTGCTTCAATGCCTAGACCTTTTCTGAAGTCCATCATCTCGTTTATTCTCCTTTTTATGTATGCTTGAGTTTTCTGTACTTCTTCGTTAGGAGAATATGCAGGAATTGATTCAGGGAGTTTTAATCTCTCGGCGATTTCCTTTTCGGTTTTCGTCGCTTT
>CAYPMZ010000005.1:0-4868 GCA_964412245.1 uncultured Candidatus Saccharibacteria bacterium | reverse complement strand
TTATTAAATCCATTACTGGCTGATATTGCTTGCTGAGAATATTCAGCAATGCTGTTAACTTCTTATGTATCTCTCCTCGTTTCTCTTCTGTATCTGGTTTCCATTCAATGTTTATTCTGTATGGGAGAGGTTCTGGGCGATTGTCTGGCTCAGTTGTCATTTTACATTATGTTTTATTTTCTTGAATTGTGTAGTAATTCCTCCCTCTTTATTTTTATATGAATGTTCTTCGGCTGTAGACTTTCCTTTTACCCCTTCAGCACCATACATACTTACCTTTTTAACAGTAACTTTCGGCTTTCTCATAACCATAGAACCGTCGGAGGTTGAACGCTTTGCAAATTTTCTAGCGGTTTGTTCTTCTATTTCTTTGCTTACATCTTTTCCGTTTTTAGTAACAGATCCTCCCATCTGTTGTTTTGGCCTTAGCTTTGATTTTGCTTTCTCTGATATTTCACTAGCATTTATTTTTGCCATAATAGTTATTTTATTTATACTGATAATCAAACTGTTGCTCTTGTCTCTTGATTTGCATTATTCTCTGCTCTATTTGATTTAATGCTTTTGGAGCTTTCTGTTCGTGCAATGTTCTTAGAAAATATCTTAGTTCATCGGCTGCGTGGTCTTCCCCTTTTGAATCCACATCTTCTGGGTGATGTTCATCATGCTGAAGTTCCGGCAATGTCCTTATAATATTAACACACGTATTGAATATCTGCAAAAGCGGTTTCTTGTTGATAACTTTTCCATCCGCATTTTCCTGCCATCTTAAATAATAATTGACAGCATTCCATCCTACTATCCTTTCTTTGGCAGCAGGAATCAGTCCTCGCACGCCATGTCGCTGATAAATGTCGGCAATTGTTTCAGAATATCCTGTTTTTGCAAATGCCGCCGTATCAATTACTGTATAAACATATTCTTCACTCACTCCATCCCTGTCGCATGATAAATCATTTATCTTTTTGGCATGCTGATCGGCATCCAGTCCTGTGCAGTAATGCTCTCTGTAAACCCACACTCTGCCATTCTGGTCTAGTGCATACCAATGGCATGATGTAAATCCGTCTCGGCCAGAAGGATCTATTGATCTAAACTTTTTCCATGACTCTGGTATTGCAAATGGAACAACTACATGTTTCTCTGCATCCCATTGTGTAAAATACTGTCCTTCAAACACATCCCAATTTCCGTCTCTGTATGCTTTTCGCAGTTTCTCTGGCAGAGTATCAAGTGTTTTAAGATAACTTTCGGCTAGATATGGATTATCTGTTGGCAGAGCTTTTATATAAATAAATTGATCTGCATATTCTTTTAGCTCATCAGGAAACTTTCTATCTATCCATAAATCTTTTACCCAGGAGTGGCCTATGCCTCCCGGATTTGTTGCACCTATCCATATTGGATTTGGTATTCCTGTCCATCTTAAACGTCCACGAAGTCTATCAAATGTTTCTCTTTGATTCTCCGTGACTTCTTCTTGAGCTATAATCGCAAATTCGCTTGATAGGTATTTGCTCGGGTCATCTAGATTTCTTAGAAGTAATACGTGTCCTCCAAACTCTGGCTTAAGATGAAACCCTAATCCATCTGTCTGAGTGTTTTTAATTTCCCCCAACCATCGTGGAAACTCAGTCTGCATTTTACTTACTTGTCTGTCTTTGAGCGTAGTATAATCATGCGAGAATAATGCCCCGTGTATTCCTGTCAGTCCATATTGCTTACCCCATTGCATCATTTTTCTAATCGGATACCATCTGAGCCAATAGCTTTTCCCCGGCCCGGCGCTTCCCCCATAAAGTGTATAGGTATGTTCATCCGCGGCTTTAGTCGCTTCCAGTTGTCTCGGGAAGAAATGCGCTATTTCGCTTAATGCGATTGTCTTCATATTAAAAATCTATTCTTACAACGATCGGCTCGTTTTCATCTCCCTTTATTATGTTAACTGGTTTTCCTAATGCTCTATCAAGCCATTTCCCTATTGCCTCGTGGCTTCCTTCTCCTTTCATTGAAATCTGATACAGCTTTTCAAGTATGGCTACCACTCTAGGTTTTTTAACTAAAATCTCCTTTCCTGTTTTCTTGTCTAACACGTGCATTTCTATTTCCCCATTAATATGGGTTTCTACCCAAGACTTTATTCCGGTTCGTGTTAGGGTTTCTTGCTTAGTCTTTCTCCCTGACTTTGGATCTCTTTTATTAAACTTGCGCCTGTCTACTTTTTGGGAGTTTGGGATTTCTTTGACTTTCTCTTTCCCTAAGGATTTCTTTATATCATCCAGCTTGTTGTTGATGTCTTTGGTCATTTTTTTATTTAATTATGAGTCTGTGGGGAATTGAACCTCCATGAGTCAATTACCAATCACTCAACGCCTGTCAAACTCATTCCTTGTCTTTGGTTAGACCCCGGGTATTTAAGCCGGTGCTCAATCAGGATGACTACGATTGACTCTGGCGAGTGTCGTTATCACGTCTTCATAAAGGGTCGATACTCTATGAAAATGGACAAGAAGCCCTACTACCATTTTACCTTATTTTTCGTCTTCTTCCAAGCTATTATCTGGTGCGATTCTTACTTCCACTCCTTGCGTTGTTGCGTATTTTGCTATCATGCCGATGTCTTCATAAGACTTGCTTTTCATGTTGGTTGTCTCTAGGACTAGCATGAGATTGTTTTTCTTGGCTGTTTTGATCTGATTAAATATTTTGGGGAACCTTTCTCTTATCTTTTTCTCTAATGGTATTTCTTTTTTCACTTTCTTTGTCATAATTTTATAGCTCTGTTCTTCTGTGTATACTTCTTAATGCATGAACTATTTTGTCTATTCTTTCCGCTTGTGAGAAAATATTTGTAGCTATTTTAGTTTGATAATTTGGCTTTGGCACTTCTTCGGTTTTATCTCCCTCACTTCTTAATACTGGAGACAATTTATTTTCTAAATCTCCTACTAGAGATTCAGCTACAGTTATGATATTTATTAATTCTTGGAATGAACGGTCTATCTCTGATGTTCTTTCTACTACCCCTGCACTATTCCCTTTTGTTGTTGTCGATAATTTATCCATTGTATTTAATGTTATCATACTTTTGATGTTTGATTAAAATTTATAATTTCTTATTCTCTTTTTCGCTTCTAAACTGTCTATCATTTGCCCATACACTTCTGAACTTAATAATGATGCCAAAGTTCCTAATATTTTCTCCCTTTTATTTCTATCTTTTATACTTCTGCATATAAATTTATATTGCTCTCCGTATGCCTCAACTTCCTGAGATATTCTGAAGTCGACCTCTTTTAAATATCTCTTCCACCATTTGTCCGGGTCATTTCCTTGTTGTTTGAAATGTGTGAACTCATGCAAATAAAGATGGTCGGGAATTTCTATGTTATTGGGATTGTAAATCGTATCTCCATAGGTATAGATAATTTTATCATTTTTTGATATGTCAAGCAAGCTCTTAATCTCCTCTATATTGGGCGGGTTTCCTATCTTTATGTTCATGACTTTTCCCAAGTTATTTCTATGCCGTTTCTCTTAATTTTCTCAATTCCAGTATAATTAACCCATCTTTGTATAATTACATCAATATATTTTGGTTCCAATTCTATACCTACACACTTTCTTTCCGTCTTTTCACAAGCTATAAGTGTTGATCCAGAACCTAGAAATGAATCCAAAACAATATCTCCTTTCTTGCTTGAATTTGTTATTGCTTCGGTGCATAAGGACACAGGTTTCATCGTTGGATGTTCTGCACTTCTTGATGGTTTGTCGTGGCGCCATATATCCATATGTTGTTTCTTTCTTATCACTTGCCCACTTTCAATCGTTCCTTTTAATTTTATCTTAAATCCCTGAAATGTAATAATTGTTTCATCGCCCTCTTTCTCTGTTGTCACTTTGCTTAAATCTTCCCATACGTTCGCCATATCTCTGCGATCAGAAAAATAATGATTTTTAATTCCGTCTCTCCATCCATAAAGGATCGGCTCATATGTATTCTGATAATCAGACCTGCTGAGAGTAAAATTGTTCTTAACCCATATAATAAAACTCTGCCAATGCCCCCCCCCCATTTTCAAATGCACTTTTCAATGAATCTATTTCGCTTGAGCTCATGCATATGTAAATTCCTCCATCCGTGTATTCAAGTATTGGTTTGATAGCTTTTGATAAAAATTCCCTGAAAGATTCCTTGCTCATGCTATCGTTTTGTATTCCATCTCTTCTTTTTGGACCAGTTTTATGATTGGCATAACTACCACCTCCTTGATAATCCACGTTATAAGGTGGATCGCAAAATGTCATCTGTGCCTTTTCTTCCCTTAAAAGCCTCAAAAATGCCTCGCCTTGCGTTGAATCCCCACAAAGCACTCTATGTGAGCCTAACTCGTACAAATCGCCAATTTTGCTCAATGGCTTATTTGGTGTTTCGGGAACTATATCATCCTTGCTGTCTGGCTCTAAGATTAAATCTTGATCAAATCCGGTGATATATAAAAGTTCTGAATCTAGCATTTTAAGTTCTTCTACAACAAGTTCCATATTCCATGGACTTTCGTTTAATTTATTGTCAGCTAATCTCAATGCTTTGATTTCCTTTTCTGATAAAGTATCTGCTTTGACGCAAGGCACTCTATCCATTTCAAGTGAAAGTGCGGCTTCGAAACGAGCATGTCCTATCACAATTTCATTATTTTTATCTATCACAATGGGTTGTATAAATCCAAAACGCTTAATGGAATCAGCCACTTGTTTGATCTGCTTTTTGTCGTGTTTTTTTTGATTGTTAGCATAGGGCTTTATGCTATCAATGTTTATTTGTTGTATTTTCATCTACTCTTCCTTTATGAGGGCTGGTTAAA
>CAYPMZ010000004.1:13518-17487 GCA_964412245.1 uncultured Candidatus Saccharibacteria bacterium | reverse complement strand
GTACTCCGCCGACAAAAGATATCGCCTTTTTGCTTTTGGAAGACACATTTGAAATTATGGAAAGCAAAGCTAGGAAAAACGGCACGCTCGCATTATTTGAAAAAAAGGATATTGAAAAAGCGATGTCTCTATGGGAAACATGCCAATATCACAAGAATTTTGAACTCGGCTCCAATGTATCCATTTACTTGAGAAATTCCGGCCATATTCTCGGCTCCGCAATGATAGAAGTAAATAATGGGAAGGTGAAGGCGGTATTTACCGGAGATCTGGGCAATTCGCCTTCACTTTTATTAAATGACACTGAAGACATAGTTGATGCGAATTATATAATTATGGAAAGTGTTTACGGAGACAGAAATCACGAGCCAAAAGAAGAACGCAGAAGGAAATTGAAAGAAACAATCAGAGATACTATTGAGAACAAAAGATGTTTGATCATACCGGCGTTCTCGCTTGAAAGGACCCAAACCATACTTTATGAAATGAATGAATTTTTTGAAAAAAAAGAGCTATCGCAATTGCCGGTATTTCTTGATTCTCCTTTAGCTATAAAAATCACAAAAATATATGAAAAATATTCCGATTATCTAAATGAAAATATCAGAAATCAGATTGCTTCCGGAGATGATGTTTTTAAATTTCCGCGCCTCAAATCCACATCATTAACTCACGATTCGCAAAGGATAGATTTTACGGCAAATCCTAAAATAATTATAGCTGGCTCGGGAATGTCATCTGGAGGAAGGATTGTGCAGCACGAAAAAGATCATGCCGGAGACAGGAATGCAACGATCTTGCTTGTGGGATATCAAGCCCCAGGCACTTTGGGCAGGAAGCTTGAAGACGGAGCCAAGAAAGTAACAATTCACGGACAAGAAATTGATGTAAGGGCAAAAATAAGAAAAATAGAAGGATATTCATCTCACAAAGATTCAGACCACCTCGTGTCTTTTATAGAAAAAGCTGCGGAGGCGGGGACTTTGAAAAAAGTCTTTGCCGTAATGGGCGAGCCAAAGTCATCCTCATTTTTGGTCCAAAGACTTCACAATGAAATCGGAGTTAATGCGGAATATCCTGAGTATGGAGACATGGTAGAATTAGTATAAGGGAAAAGTATAAGTATAAGGAATAAATATAAATGGAAAAGGTAAAAATTCGATTGTTTTTAACAACTATCCCCATGTATTATTAGAGTTTGGAAACAAGTGTATATTATTGATAAATTAATCAAACAAATTTATGAGCATCGGAGGTGAACCCAAATTTAATCTGGAAGAATTGGGCGATAGTTCTAAAAGTCAGACGGAGTCAGAATCTAAGCCTCATAGCTTCTCGCAGGAATATCGTATAGAACTTGCACAAAGACTTCTAGAAGAAAAAGATACATTTACTCGCCGTCAAATTTTAGAAGATACTCAGTCTACATTTTCTTATGAACTTGCTAGGGCAGAAACGATAGCTCGACGCAAAGAATTAGATTTGAGACCAATTTATCAAGCGGAACAGCTTGTTACTGAGCGAACGTCTGAAGATAAAGATTTTTCCACACTCGCTTCAAATGAACAACATCTTTATAAACTTTTTGATGCGATCCGGGAGCAACGAGGTGCTGTCGTTGGGGTTGGTGTTGAACAGGTCCTCGATATTTTTTGTAACAGTAAAGTGGATCGCGCATATATCGTAGACATAACTTCTTCGAATACCCTCTTAATACATACCCTTTTAGAAATTGGTATTCGACATAAAAAATTATTTGGCAAGTTCCCAACGAATACAGAGTTTATAAAGTATTTTCAAAATCTTGATGTATTAAGACGTTTATTGCCAGAAATCATTGGTAAAGACCAGACGCAACTTATTATTGAAAAATTAGAACAGGGCGAGCACACTCCTCATGGGAAAGTTTATTTACATGACCTTCTCGACCTTAAGAGTGAAGCTATTAATGACGAAGGAAAACATTATGGGTGGGTGGCAGAAGAAAACTTAGCTAAAGTACTCTCAGCTTACGAGTCTGGGAGGATTGATATGATAACTATGAATTTACTTGATCCCAACGCGGTGGAAAAATTAGCAGAAAAAATCGCCGATACTCATGTCCCAGTCAGCATACTATACACCTCAAACGTTGAAGATCACTTAGGAAGGGAACAGGTTTCCGATTTAGCACGAAATCTTAAACTCTTACCTTTGGCGGACGAAGTAGTAATTCTCCGTACATTTACATCTTTATCGCGAGAGGTTGAGCCAGAAATTTCTGGTGAACGAGATTCGAAGGAAAGACGGAAATTAAAATCGACATTTCTTCCCTGGCACTACGTAGCAGAAAAGATTCATCCTCGGAATCCAGAGAATAGAGTGGGGAAAGGAATAAAGACTATTCGAAACTGGGCTAAACTTCTTACAAGCCGTGGAGTAACATTTCTTGGATTCAAAAAAGAGGAATTAGAGTAAGAGCTAGAATATTTTAAAAGATTTAAAAAATCTAGGCAATAAAAACCCCCGAGGCTCCACCTCGGGGTTTTTATTTACCTTTATACTTATACTTTTCCCTTACACTACCTTTGAAAGTAATCTTTTGAAAGTCTCCGGATTTTGTGCGGCTATTTCAGAAAGCATTTTTCTGTTTATTTCTATCTTTTGTTTAGTCAAACCGCCGATGAATTTGGAGTAAGTGGAGCCGTTTTCTCGGAGAGCGGCATTGATTCTGACATTCCAGAGTCTTCTGAAATCTCCCTTTTTATCTCTTCTGTGCTCAAAGGCGTTTGCTCCGGCATGCATTATTGCTTCTATGGCAGAAGCCTCCTTGCTTCTCCTGTTCAAACGATACCCCTTTGTCTGCTTAAGGGTATTTCTTCTTCTTTTATTTTTTATTGTTCCTCTTTTGACTCTGGTCATAGATTTTTAATGAACGAAGTGATTATAAAAATCATGATCCGGCACCATCATCACGGCGTTCATTGTTGTTAATTATTAATTTATAAATATTATTTTTCTCATTATATATTCTTCTTTATAAAGATGGTGCCGGATTAAGAAAATATAATCGCTTCGCTCGTTATTTTCTAAAACATTCCTGGTAAAAATCTCCTTTTTAATCTGTTAGAAAGCTGCAAATGCACAGCTCTCTTTTTATTAAGCTGAAAACTTCTGCCTTCTTTTGCATTAAAATGATCCTGGCCTGATTTTCTTCCGATAATCTTGCCGGTTCTTGTCACCTTCAGTCTTTTTGTAAATGATTTATTTGTTTTCATAATAATTAACTTATAACTATTAACGTATAACGAATAAAGGTTATAAGTTATTAGTTGGTTGTTGTTATTTCTTCGCTCTCTCTATCACCATTGTCAGTCCCTTCATGCTTTTTTGGGCTGGCTCGGCAATTTTGAATTCTTCGGTGATAAGCTTGAGTATTCTTTCCATTCTTTCTTTGAGGAAATCCTGTTTCAAATATTTTGCCCTCCCCGAAAGGAAAAGGTTAAATCTTACCCTATGCCCTTCCTTTAGCCACTCACTCGCTTTTGCCGCTTTCATGGCCAAATCGTGTTCGTCTGTGGCAATCTTCACCTGAATACTTTTGAGTTCAATATTCTGTATCTTAGATTTTGACTCCTTTTGCTTCTTTTTTTCAGTATACTGGAATTTACCATAATCCATTATTTTTGCAATGGGAGGGACGGTATTTGGCGATATTTCTATCAAATCTAGCCCCATTTCCTCTGCTTTTCTCAATGCTTCAGATAAAGGTATAATCCCGAGGTTCTGCCCTTCGTCTGTGATAACACGGACTTCCGGCGCCTTTATTTGATGGTTGATTCTTACTTTAATATTCAAAGTATTAAAATGAGCCTTATTTATAGCATATTTTCACTCTCTAGGCAACTGTATTAAATCTTGAAACAGCTATAAAGGATGATAGAAAACATATTGAAGCTAAGACAAAACTAGCCAGCACATCTGAAGCGA
>CAYPMZ010000004.1:0-13418 GCA_964412245.1 uncultured Candidatus Saccharibacteria bacterium | reverse complement strand
GATGATAGAAAACATATTGAAGCTAAGACAAAACTAGCCAGCACATCTGAAGCGAAGTGTACTGAAAGATAAACCCTAGACAAGGCGACAAGCAGAAAGACCATTGTAGTTAAAATTTGAAAGGACAATCTTAAATATCTATTGCTAATGTTCGGTGCAATCAATAAAAGGGAAGAAAGTATGAATATCATTGAAATCGTTGCATGCCCACTCGGAAAGCTAAAACCGGTTTCAGTTATTAATCTGCTAACCGGCCTAACTCTTTCTACTAAAAGTTTAATTATTTCATTTAAGGCAACAGCTGAGATTGCCGCAAATGTAAGTGTGTAAAGAGAATGTCTTTTTTTCTTTAAAAATAGATAAATTGCAAGGACCGCAAATATAATTACTACCCATATGCCGCTTCCGAAGTTTGTTATAAAAATCATCAAGCTGTCTAAGAGAGGGGAGCTGATATTTTGGGCTAATTTGGCGACACTACTATCAATACTTAGGATAAGACTGTTTTGCTTTACGACGGCAATCGCCAATATCAAAAAAGAGATAATTAACAGCGCCAAAATATTCTTTTCTATTTTTTTGCTCATCCTGATATTTTAGCACAAAAATCGCCCGCTTAATGCGGGCTGATTTTTGAAATGTGGAGATGGGCGGAATCGGTCACGAGTTACTAAGTATTTTTGATGGGAACTCCATCAAAAATACAAAGTACTCTCGACCCCGCCTCGCATCGCTACGCGATATGCTGCGGCCTTCGATTCTCACACAAAAGCAAAGCAGTTTGCTTTTTCATCTCCGCATAACAAAAATCGCCCGCTTAATGCGGGCTGATTTTTGAAATGTGGAGATGGTGAGAATCGAACTCACGTGCAAATGATTGTTTCAAATATTTCTACAAAGTATAGTTGATTTATTTCTGCCGAGGCAGATTTAAGATTATAAGCTTTAAATAAACAAAATGTTTATAATCCGATTCTCTTTTTTCGTGCTATGTCGAGAATCCATAGAATATATTCTGAAAATATTACACTTCATTCTGCCTTACAGAATCCAGCAGATGAAATGTCGCTTAGGCTAAAGCGTAAGCGAGAGTAAGGTCCTTGGCTCCAAAAAATGGAGACACAATGCCAGCTACTTTTGATGTAATGTTTTTAGCATTTACAATTCCTTGGTAGATTTAGGAGTTCACAAGGTTGCTCCACTTTGCATATGAGAAACGAGACCAATTGTCTAGGCCGATCATCCCCCTTATTTACCTTTCAAGGTCCTTTCTATCTCGCGAGCAGATTCACGCTTCTTTATAGATTGACGTTTATCTTTATTTTTCTTACCCCGAGCCAGTCCAAGCTCTACTTTGAGCTTGTGACTTAAATTATACACTGAAAGTGCGACTATTGTCAAGCCGTCTTGATTCTCTGTGCCAGACAGACGCCTTATCTCTTTTTTCGTAAGTAAAAGTTTCCTGTTTCTTTTTGCATCGTAATACGCCGGTACATTTTTCGGCTGCAATGGAGTGATTGTAGATCCGATGAGAAATGCTTCTCCGCCTCTTATAGTCGCATAAGCGCCGTCCAAACTCATATGTCCGGCTTTTACAGCTTTAACCTCAAAACCAAGAAGTTGAATACCCGCCGTGATTTTCTCAAGGATTTCATAGTTGAAATATGCTTTTCTGTTTTCTGCAAAATTTGCTGACACATTGGCTATCTTATCAGATATTTATGAAATCTGAAATTCATGTTATATTGCTCATAATTATGGATTTAAGAAATAAAAGGCCTTTTAAAAAGGGAAATTTGAGAGATTCCAAAAAGACCAAAAACCGACTGTTTCAGGGAGGACCTATGTCTGTTTTTACCAAAATTACCAACGCTATTCTTATAATTCTGATCATTTCTTTTTTGTATTCAATGGTTTTTTCCAATGCTGAAAAAAGAGAGCAGATATCGCTTTCTCAACTGGCTTCGGATATAAATCAGGGTCTTGTGCAAAAAGTTGAAGTTACGGGAGACAGCTTAACTATAAATTATTCATCTACAAACACAGCGACAAATACTCCCGCAGTTGTCAAAGAATCAAAAAAAGAAGAAGGTGTTGCGCTGACGCAAACACTTTCAAATTACAAAGTTTCTTCCGATAAGCTCGCTAAAATAAATATTGAAATTGGAAGCGAAAGCACTCTCGGCTATTGGTTTTTGAATCTCGCTCCATTTTTCATTCCGCTCATTATTATAGGGATTTTTGTCTGGATGCTTACGAAACAAATGAGAGGCGCTGGGATTCAAGCTCTGTCTTTCGGTCAGTCAAAAGCGAGAATAATATTGCCAAGCGATAAAAAACAAAGAATAACTTTTGCAGATGTTGCAGGAGCTAAGGAAGCAAAAGAGGAACTCGCGGAAGTAGTGGACTTCCTGAAAAATCCAAAGAAGTTCCTTGATATCGGAGCAAAAATTCCAAAAGGGATCCTGCTTATGGGAGCTCCGGGAACAGGAAAGACATTACTTGCAAGAGCTGTGGCCGGAGAAGCTGGAGTGGCATTCTTTTCAATTTCCGGATCTGAATTTGTGGAAATGTTTGTCGGAGTCGGAGCATCTCGTGTACGCGATCTTTTCAAAATGGCAAAAAATTCTGCGCCCTCAATTATTTTTGTTGATGAAATAGACGCTGTGGGAAGAGTCAGGGGCGGTGGAATGGGTGGAGGCAATGATGAGAGAGAGCAAACTTTAAACCAGATACTTGTGGAGATGGATGGTTTTGAACCGAATGAAAAAGTTATCGTAATGTCTGCCACAAACAGACCGGATGTTTTGGATCCCGCTTTGCTTAGACCAGGAAGGTTTGACAGGAGGGTAGTGATAGATTTGCCGGATAGAAATGACAGAGAAGCAATCTTGAAAGTTCATTCAAAAGAAAAACCTTTTGCTGAAGATGTGGACTTGAGAGTTATTGCCGAAAGGACACCGGGATTTTCCGGAGCAGACTTGTATTCGCTTATGAATGAAGGGGCGATACTTGCGGCGCGCGAGGGAAGGCAAAAAGTTTCCCAGTTTGACCTTGTCCGCTCAATAGAAAAAGTAATGATGGGGCCGGAAAGAAAAAGCCATCTTCTTTCACATAAAGAAAAAGAAATCACCGCATATCATGAAGCAGGACACGCGCTTGTATCTTCCGTTTTGCCATTTGCCGACCCGGTCCATAAAATTTCTATAATCGCTCGCGGGAGAGCGGGAGGATACACGCTTCATTTGCCGTTTGAAGATAAGAAACTTCAGTCCAAAAAAGAATTCCTGGATGATATTGCCGTAGCCCTCGGTGGATATGTTACGGAGAAAATGATTTTTGGAGACATTACCACAGGACCATCAAATGATCTGCAGGTTGCAACTGCATTAGCCCGCGATATGGTTACAAAATACGGAATGTCTGAAAAGCTCGGCCCGATAGCTCTTGAAGGCGAGGGAGGGAAAGCGATGTTTGGACGAGGAGTAAATGACAAAGAATATTCGGATAAAATAAATGCTGAAATTGATGCTGAAGTCTCGGAGATTATGAACGGCAATATGAAACGAGCGGAAAAAATAATCCACGACCATAAAAAAGCGCTTAATGCCATAGCCAAGAAATTGATTGAGGCGGAGACTATTGAAAGAGAGGAGTATGAAAAGATTATTATTGCAAACGGAATAATGCCAAAGAAAAAAGCGGATATTGAGCATCAAGCGTAATATATGAAAATCTTTACGCTAAGACACGCACAATCTACAGGCAATGAGCAGAATATAGCTGATTCAAGATTAGACTCACCTCTTTCTGATAAAGGGGGAAAACAGGCCCAAGATCTTGTAAGGGCTCTTAACAAACACAGCTACGATATCTTTATTGTTAGCCCATTAAAGAGGACTATTGAAACAATCCAACCATTTTTGGCTACCTTAGATGATCCTAAAGTAACTGTAAATGAACTTATAACGGAGAGAGGACTCGGGGAATTTACTGGGACACAAATAGGAGCATTTAAAAAATATTGTGAGAACAATAACTTAGATCCTATTTTGTGTAAACCTAAAGAAGGGGAATCAATCTTGGATGTCTATGAAAGAGCAAAAAGATTTATAGAGTTTCTAAAAAATAACTTTAATAAAGAATCAATCTTAATCTGCAGTCATAAAGTCTTTTTATCTTGTTTGGAAATAGCTTTGACCGATAAATCAATCAAGAATTTTAATTCTTATAAATCTTCAGAGAATGGAGAAATTAGAGAATTTAATTTGTAGGATTAAATGGATTTGGAAAAGGTACATGTTCGTTGATTTATGATAATAGAGACCTTAGCGAATATATTATGCAAGGATTAAAATATATAGAAAATTTGTAATTTTTAATAATTGCTAAAAGATAGATTTTGATATAATATTCTTTTTTATACGCGCGCTTAGCTCAGTTGGTAGAGCAGACGACTTATACTCGTCCGGTCGGGGGTTCGAATCCCTCAGCGCGCACATGATTAAGAAATTCTCAAATAAATTTGATCAGTTGATTGATTTTCTAAATTTTACTAATGAGTTTCGGGAAGTTATCAGGGTTGCTAGAGTTCCGCATGGAAAAAGGTGTGAAAATGATGTGGAGCACAGTTATCAGCTTGCAATGATGGCATGGTTTTTAATTGAACAAGATAAATTGGGTCTAAATAAAGAACTGTGTTTCTTGTATGCTCTATCGCACGATTTGGTAGAAATCTATGCCGGTGATACTTATGCCTTTGATAAAAAGAGCCATAATTCAAAAGAGGATAGAGAAAAGGAAGCGTTAGGGAAAATAATACAAAGATTTCCTAATTTTGAGGGCCTAACGGATGTAATAAAAAATTATGAGAAAATGAAAGATGAGGAAAGCAAATTCATATATGCGCTAGATAAGATAATTCCGACACTGCAAATATATCAGGAAGATGGAAAATCCTGGCAGGAACACAATGTTTCATTTAAAGATCTTTTGGATTATAAAAGCAAGAAGATATCTATAGCGCCTGATGTTGATAAATACTGGCAGGAGCTATTAAAAGAGCTTTCTTCAAATAAACAGAAATTTTTCTTGAAATAACTCTGGTTTACTGCCTGCCGCGCTTCGCTCGCAGCTAAAGGCTCTCAATGACGTTATTCAAAATGTATTTCCTCCCTTTTTCTTTCAGAGAGCTTTTTGTTTATAAGAGGGAATTTTGAGAGATTTTCATCCTGATTGATCAAGGTCTCCGCTTCAGCGCGGGCTGCTTCCACCATTTTCAAATTTTTGATTGCTTCCATGCCTATATCGGAGATTCCCCATTGTTTGTTTCCGGAAAGCTCGCCAGCGCCGCGAAGTTTCAAATCAAACTCTGCAAGCTCAAATCCGTTTGAAGAATTTTTAAAAGCTTTTAATCTTTGAAGTGTCTTGTCAGTTTTAGTTTCTGCGAAAACATAACAATATGCCTGATGATTGCTTCTAATTACGCGACCGCGTAATTGATGGAGCTGGGCAAGGCCGAATCTCTCCGCTCCCTCAATAATTATTATCGTAGCATTTGGCACATTTACCCCGACTTCCACTACGGATGTTGCCACCAAGATCTGCGTCTTACAGCATTTAAAATCATTCATAACTTTTTCTTTCGCAACAGGCAGCATTTTTGAATGAAGAATTCCAATCTCATAGTTTTTAAACACATCTCTCTTTAGTCTTTCCGCTTCTTCTTTTACAGACTTTGCTATGACCGCCATTTCTTTTGTCGGATCCGGCACATCAATCCTCGGACAGATGACATAAGCCTGTTTGCCCTCGGCAAGAGCGGTTTTTATTTTTTCATAGGTTGCTTCTCTTTGCCCGGGCAAAACGATCTCAGTGATTATGGGTTTTCTTCCTGCCGGCATCTCATCTAAAAGCGTCAGATCAAGATCTCCGTAAATGGTAAGGGCGAGCGTGCGGGGAATCGGTGTCGCTGTCATTGATAAGAGATGCGGATTCATCCCTTCTTTTCCGCGAGCCAAAGCATAACGCTGGTTTATTCCGAAGCGATGCTGTTCGTCAATCACCACATAAGCCAAATGTTTAAATTTCACCGATTTTTGAACGAGCGAATGTGTGCCTATAAGAATCGGTATTTCGCCGTTTGCCACCCATTTCAAAAGTTGTGTCCTGGAAATTTGCGTCCAGCTTTTTGGATTTACTTTTGATGGGAATTTTCTGCACTCTTTTCCAGTGATAAGTCCTACACTGATTCCCAGATGAGTAAAATATTGAATGAAAGATTCAAAATGCTGTTTTGCTAAAATTTCAGTTGGCGCCATATAAGCTACTTGAAGATTTCCGAAATTCTGTCCGCCTGGCCTTGAAGTAACGATAGAATATGCAGTAGTTGCCGCAACAGCAGTCTTTCCAGAGCCGACATCTCCTTCAAGTAAGCGCGCCATAGCGTGCCCCTTTTTAAAATCAGACAAAATTTGGTCAATGGCTTTTTTCTGGGCGTTTGTAGGAGCAAATGGAAAGGTGGAAATAAACTTTTCAATATCAGCTTTACCTTTTTCTACCACATAAGCCGGATTTTTCTCCCAGATTTTCCTATCTTTCTTTTTCCCCAGCTGAATAAAGAAAACTTCTTCAAAAGCAAATCGTTTCCTGGCAGAAAACGCATGGTCTTTTTTCTGCGGAGCATGAATCCATACCAGCGCGGTTTTCAACTGCGGCAAGCTGTATTTATTCAAAATATACTCTGGAATAGGATCTTTTATAATATCCAGAAGTCCGGAATTAAATATTTTTTGGACGGTGTGATAAAACCAGTTTGAAGTAATGCCTCGGCTTTCTGGATAAACCGGGTAAAGAGAATGTTTTTCTCCGTCTCCGCCAAAAAGTGAATCACCGACTCCGATTGGCAGCTTTGTCACTGTTTCTATTTTTGGATTTGATAAATATAGCTCACCTTTGCGCTCTGATACTTTCCCATCTGCTCTGACATAAGCACCTTCATGAATCATTTTTGCGATATACGGCTGATGAAACCAAACGGCTTTTATTTTTCCAGACTCGTCTTCAATCATGGCTTCAGACATGGAAATCTTGCTTTTGAAACCCTTGCTTGTTTTTAGTCCGGAAATTTTACCAAAGATTACAGCTTTGTCGCCGGCAAGCAGACCGCCGATATTTCTTTTTTCCGAAGTGTCGCCGTAGCTTGTAGGGAAGTGATAAAGGAGATCAGCAATAGTTTTGATGCCAAGTTTTTTTAGAGCCATTTTCTGGCTTTCCTGAAGACGGAAATCTTTTTCAATCAGTGAATTAAGTTCCATTTTTATTATTTATATTACCATTCCATTAGAAATTTTGCCTGCCGTCATTTGCAAAAATCACCATTTATGGCAGTATTAAATTTAGAACAGCTCTTCTGTCAATAAAGTTCAGAGTTTGACCCAATTCTAATCTAAGGAGGTTAAAAGTGACCCCAGTAGAAATTGATCAGAGAGTGAAGGCGGTC
Source organism: uncultured Candidatus Saccharibacteria bacterium (assembly GCA_964412245.1). Taxonomy (GTDB): domain Bacteria; phylum Patescibacteriota; class Minisyncoccia; order Phycocordibacterales; family GWA1-40-21; genus Bog-1340. Next base: position 5,917 of record CAYPMZ010000004.1, on the reverse strand, counting down.
GTGATCGGGTATCTTCACGTTCTGCCGAATGAAATCAGACCCGAAGCCAGACTCGATGGAGACACCCTCGGTCTCGGTCGCGCCGAAATCATCGAGGATCTTCAGGATGAACTCGGTATCACCATTTCCACAGAGGAGGAAAATGGAATCAAGACAGTCCAAGATCTCATCGCTTGCGTGAACTTGAAGATGTCAGTCAAGGTGCCAAGCAGGTGAAGACCTCACGAACCCCAACTGAAAGCACAAGCTTTTGGTTGGGGTTTTCCTTTTTACATACCTGCCCCGTCAGAGATAGAAATTTATATTTCCCAAATCTCTAATGGGATGATATAATGACAATATACGAAAATTGTGCGAATGATACGAATGGCTACAAAAATTTTCATTAACTTAAATTTACACAATGCTTACAACAATTGAAATAATAACGAGAATCGCAATCGCTGTTGGCCTCTCTTCTCTTATTGGTCTTGAAAGAACTTTGGCAGGAAAGACTGCGGGAATGAGAACTTATGCAATGGTTGCTCTTGGCTCAAGCCTTTTTATAATTATCTCTCAGATTGTTCATACGCCTGTTGAGTCAATGGAGAATCCTTTGGCTCTTGCTCCGGCAGTAATCAGCGGTATAGGTTTTATCGGCGCCGGTTTAGTTTTTTTTCAATCTCAAGAACACAAGCTTATCGGCCTCACTACGGCGGCTGGGCTCTGGGTTTCGGCGGGAATCGGGATGGCTTCGGGCTACGGATTTTTTAATCTGGCTGTTATTACGACAGTCGCAGCGCTTATCGTCTTTACGCTTTTCTGGTTTATAGAAAGTGTTCTAAAAAAGTTTTCTTACAACGGTTATAGAAACGGTGATAAATATTAATTAAACACAAAATAAAAACCGCGCCTAGAAGGCGCGGTTTTTAATAAATTTGCGGAGAGGGCGAGATTCGGTCACAAATATTTTTTGTTTCACAAAAAATTTCTCGACCCCGCCTCACTCGTCTTGGTTCGCTTTGCTCACATCAAGACTTCGCTCCAGCTTTCTCATCTTACGACTTCTCGACATCAAGATTCGCTGAAAGTATTCAGCTTATCTTGCTGTTGCGGAGAGGGCGAGATTCGAACTCGCGGAACCTTTTAACGGGTTCACCTCTTTAGCAAAGAGGTACATTAGACCACTCTGACACCTCTCCAAATATCCAATTCAAAAGCAAGATTATCATATTACTACCCATAATTCTAGTTTTTGGGTTATAATTTATTGATAAACTAACATGAATAAGAATCTTAAATTAACCACTACATTTCTGATCATTTTAATTGCCGTTGCAGTATCATATTTTATTTTCACAAAACCTCAAACAAGTAATCAAGATATTTTATATATGAATAAAACATACGGTTTTGATTTTACTCTGCCAAAAAGCTGGGCGGGATATTCAATCATAATTGATAAATGGATTGGCAATCCAATTGGCGGCGCTACTATCTATACCACAGGGCCTGAGGTTTTGATTCGCAATCCAAAATGGACAAAAGAAAATCCATATCAGGATATTTCAATAATGGTTTTTACTTTAGGGCAATGGAGTGATCTGCAGTCAGAGAAATTCCATATCGGAGCGGCGCCAATCGGCCCGTCAGAGTTCGGCAGAAATTCAAAATATATTTTTGCTCTTCCTGCAAGATACAATTACGCATTCCCAACCGGTTATGAAGAGGTTGATAAAATAATTCAATCAAAACCACTTTCAGCTTTTTAATGAACAAAACAAGGTCATTTCAAGAAAAAGTTTTGGAAATTGTCTGTAGAATTCCAAAGGGCAAAACGCTTACGTATAAAGAAGTCGCAAAGAAAGCGGGGAGTCCAAATGCTTCAAGAGCGGTCGGAAGCATATTGAAGAAAAATTATAATCCAAATATCCCTTGCCATAGAGTAGTAAGATCGGATGGATTGGTCGGAGATTACAATAGAGGACGATCATTAAAAATTCAAAAGCTTCGTACCGAAGGAGCAATATGATAGAATAATTAAATGAATAATAAATGCCCAAACTGCGGTGTTCCGTGGGATAAAAAATTAATAGATAATTACAAACTTATTTTGCCGAAGGATTGCCCGGGCTGTAGAAAACTCGCTCCACGAGCATCAATGAGGCCAATGATGCCTGTCAGAAAACCAAAGCAGAAATAACAACACCCTTAAATTCTCAAGTTTTTAAGGGCGTTTTTATTAGTGAGCGATTGCAAATCCAATAATCTTTTTTGCGCCGGCTTCTTTTAAGCTTCTTGAAGCTTCTATCATTGTCGCTCCTGTTGTTATCACATCATCTATTAAGATTATATTTCTTCCAGCGATTCTTTTTGTGTCAGCGAGCATTGATTCTTCCAAATTTTTTAATCTTCTAGCCCGGTTTTTGATTTTAGACTGATGCTCAGTTTCTTTTATTTTTTTTAGCGCATCAAAACAGATTTCAAAATTTTTTCCTCCATCCAATTTATAAATTTCTTTGGCAATCAAAATACACTGATTGAATCCTTTTTCCCTCAAACTGCTTTTATCTGCAGGAATAGGCAAAATAATCGGCTTGGTGAAGTTTGAAAAGGACATCTCATCGGAAATATTCTCAATAATGAATTCATATAATAATTTTGAGAATTTTTCTGTGATTTTTACATTGCCAGAGTATTTTATCTCCCAAATCGCCCGTCTGGCTAATCTATTCTTATATTGAAATAATGCTTTAAATTTAACATCTTCTATTTCATCATAAAGAGGCATTAATAAGGATATCTTCTCTTCGCTCATGTTTTCAATCTCCTCAACCTCTTGGCTTTTCGGTAAAATAATTGATAGTAGATCAGAAAAAAGCTTTTTAAGACGACTTATTTTGAAAGTTTTCTCCATTTGAGCTATAATAGCATGAAACCCGTTAAAGTTTTTACTGATGTTATTGAAAATGCTAAACTATAAGATGAGATATAGAAAAATGACCGTACTAATCAACCAAACTTTATGTTAAATAGTCGCAATAACATTTTCGTCAGTAAAAATTTTCTCGGGTAAATGAACAACCCTTTTGCAAATTTATACAAATCAGTCTTTGCTAGTAAAAGCGTGAGTGTCATCGGACTTGATATAGGATCTTCATCCGCCAAAGTCGTTCAACTCAAAAAAAAAGCCGGAAAAGCGGTTCTTGAAACTTATGGAGAAATAGCTCTAGGACCTTATGCCGGCACAGATTTAGGCAGATCCGCGGTTCTTGATGCGGTAAAATTATCCGAAGCCATAAAAGATCTTTTAAGAGAGTCAAACACAACCACTTTAAGTTCGTGCATGTCCATATCTATTGGTGCAAGTTTTGTGGTTTTTTTCAAGATTCCCATAACCGACGAAAAACAATTTGCCGAAATGATTCCCATAGAAGCCAGGAAATATATTCCGGTGTCCATATCGGAAGTCACTCTTGATTGGCAAGCGATACCAAAAGATGAAGGCGCCATGTCTGAATTTCAAGGCGGCCAAAAAGTCACAAGTGAAACCGGCACGGATATTTTGCTTGTAGTCATACATAATGACGCTTTAAATAAAAATAAAGAAATTCAAAAGATCACTGGCCTTGATGTCAGTTTTTCCGAAGTTGAAATTTTCAGCAGCATCAGGGCGTCTCTTGAACCTAGCCTCAGTCCCCAGATGATAATGGATTTTGGCGCTGGCTCAACCAAAGTTTTTGTGGTGGAACGGGGAATTCTTAAAGCATCTCATGTGATAAATCGTGGTTCGCAGGATATCACTATGTCTATTTCAAAATCAATGAATATTACTTTTGAAGAAGCGGAAAAAATAAAAAGAAAACAAGGCATCTCAGAAGTTAATACAGAAAATAATATCTCGGAGATATCTTCTGTCACTATTGATTACATATTGGCCGAAGTCGGACGCTTCATTATCGGCTATGAGAAGAAATATGGAAAAAAAATAAGCCGAGTCATGCTTACCGGAGGCGGCTCTCTGCTCAAGGGTATAAAAGAAAGAACGCAAAGTTCGCTTAACACCCCGGTAGAAGTGGCCGATCCTTTTTCCAAGGTGGAGTATCCAGCATTTCTTGAAGAAGTTTTGAAGAATGCTGGTCCCGAGTTCACTGTTGCCATAGGTTTGGCCATAAGAAAGCTTCAGGAGGTATAATCCACAATATTTGCTATTGTATTGTTCTTATTTTTTGATGTATAATATTGAGTAGAATGGAAACAAAGTTTCAAACATCTTTTATACCAAAAAAAGCGGTTCAGACTGAAGACCGCAGATCAAGCGTGAGTCTGTTTCTCCTTATTTCTATAATAATTTTTCTCATAGCTTTGGGCCTGACCGCTTTTGTTTTTTTGGAAAAGCAGACTCTCGTCAGCGCGATTACAAGTGAGCAGGATGTTATAAAGAAAAATATAAATAGTTTTGAGCCCGCTACCATAGAAAACATAGTGGAATTGAATTCAAGAATAAGCGTGGCGAATACGCTTTTGAAGAATCATGTAGCCGTTTCCCCGATTTTTGATTTTTTGCAAGCTCGGACTCTTAAAAATGTCAGATTTAAAAATTTTAATTTTTCTCAATCAGCCATAAGCAATAGCGGAACAACTGGAGTTCAGATTACAATGTCCGGGCAGTCTAGGGATTGGGCCACTCTCGCTTCTCAAGCCGATGAATTTGGCAAGGCTGATTGGAAAAAAATTATTCAAGAGCCCAAAATTTCCAATTTCAATTTGAATGCCGACGGAAGCGTATCATTTCAATTTTCTGCTTTTATAAATCCGGAGTTTTTAGTTTATAAGAATAATAATTCTGGAACTGCGCAATAATAAAACATATGAATCTTATCTTGCCAATAATTCTAATTCTTTCATCGCTGACAATATTTTTTGGATATGTAAATCCAAATTATAAAGGCAGCGGCGCGCCAAGCAATGTCTCAGATTATTCCACCTATAGCGTCTTATCTCTAAAAGATGAATTGACGAAGTTTCAGGATATAGCAAAAGGTTCTACGAGCATTGTCTCAAAAAGAAATATACTTGTGGCCAAGAAGGATAAAATTCCAGAGGAAGATACTTCCAGACTTGAAAAACTTCTTCCATCAAATATTGACAATATCAGATTGATTATTGAGATAGGCAAGATCGCAGAAGGTAGAAATTTGATCATCAGAAATGTTTCTATTGGAGAGATGAAAAAAGGATCCGATTCCATAGGCCAAGGTGCTTCCTTATACGGCGTTCTTCCCATGAAATTTTCCGTTAATGCCTCATATAATAATTTCTTGAGCTTTTTGGGAGATTTGGAGAATAATTTAAGAATAATTGATATTACCGATATAAGTTTCACTTCAACAGACAGCGGTGTTTATGATTTTAATGTGGGTTTAAACACATATTGGTTGAAGTAAAATCAAAAATCAAAATGAAAAACGTAAAAGTAAATCAAATAAATTAAAATGAATAAAAATAGCATATTAACATTGGCATTAATAATAATCATAGCGATAGGCGCCTATTTATATTTTAGCGGTGGCACAATTACCGATAACACCTCTTCATTATTGACACAAAATCAGAATCTGCAATCTCCTGATGCCCAATATATATACACTCTCTCTCAAAAAATGGATCAAGTGCAACTAGACGACTCCATATTTTCAAGCCAGATTTTCCAAGGATTAAAAGACAATGCAGTAACTTTTACACCGCAGCCGTCCGGAAGAGACAACCCATTTGCTCCGATTTAGAAAAATAACGAGTATGGCAAGTATATTTTTCTTAACCCGTCACCTTGGAAGATTTTTAAAAATCAAGGTGACGGATGATGATTTTTATAGTTGCTCTGCTCATTAAAAATCTATCATGAATACATTAGAATTATTAGCAAATAAAAATATAA
>CAYPMZ010000003.1:14573-23312 GCA_964412245.1 uncultured Candidatus Saccharibacteria bacterium | reverse complement strand
AGGGCTTTCAGAACTTGATGGAGAAAGAGAAGCACTTGGAGAAAGTGAAGGTGAACTTGAACTTGATGGACTTAGTGATGGACTTTCAGAACTTGATGGTGAAAGTGAGGGACTTGATGAAGAAGATGGCGACAAAGAAGCGCTTGGTGAAAGAGATGGTGACGCAGATGATGAAGGAGATAATGATGGAGATTCAGATGAAGATGGGGAAAGTGAGGGACTTGATGAAGAAGATGGGGAAAGTGATGCGGATGGTGAAAGTGAGGGACTTGATGATGATGAAGGTGAAAGAGATGGCGAGCTGGAACTTGATGGGCTTAAAGATGGAGAGCTGGAACTTGATGGTGAGAGTGATGCACTCGGAGAAAGGGATGGAGAACTTGATGATGACGGAGATAATGATGGAGATTCAGAACTTGATGGACTGAGTGATGGTGAAGCGGATGAAGATGGAGAAAGTGATGCAGATGGAGATAAGGATGGTGAACTTGAACTACTTGGAGAAAGTGATGGTGAGCTCGAACTTGATGGAGATAGAGATGGGGACTCGGAACTTGATGGCGACAAAGATGCCGATGGAGAAAGAGATGGAGAACTTGAAGAGGATGGAGATAACGATGGAGATTCAGATGATGATGGTGATAAAGATGGAGAGCTGGAACTGGATGGTGATAAAGAAGCAGAAGGACTGAGTGATGGTGAACTTGATGATGACGGAGATAATGACGGAGATTCAGATGATGAAGGACTTAGAGATGGAGACTCGGAACTTGAAGGACTCAAACTTGCAGATGGAGATAATGATGGTGAAGAAGATGAAGATGGAGATAACGAAGGACTTGAGGATGCTGACGGAGAAAGTGATGGACTCTCAGAACTTGATGGTGATAAAGATGCGCTTGGTGAGAGTGATGGTGATGATGAAGAGGATGGCGAAAGTGAAGGAGATGCTGATGATGATGGAGAAAGTGAAGGGCTTTCAGAACTTGATGGAGAAAGAGAAGCACTTGGAGAAAGTGAAGGTGAAGCGGAACTTGATGGTGAAAGAGATGCGGAAGGACTTAGAGATGGTGAAGAAGACGAAGATGGAGAAAGTGAAGGGCTTTCAGAACTTGATGGTGACAAAGATGGAGATTCGGAAGATGATGGAGATAAAGAAGCACTTGGTGATAGTGATGGAGAACTAGAAGAGGATGGTGAAAGTGATGCGCTTGGTGAAAGAGATGGTGATGATGAAGAGGATGGACTCAACGACGGAGATGCAGATGCTGACGGTGATAGCGACGGCGAGGCGGAAGATGAAGGCGACAAAGATGCGCTTGGTGATAGCGAAGGTGAAGCGGAAGATGATGGAGATAAAGATGCTGACGGTGATAGCGACGGCGAGGCGGAAGATGAAGGCGACAAAGATGCGCTTGGTGATAGCGAAGGTGAAGCGGAAGATGATGGAGATAAAGATGCTGACGGTGATAGCGACGGCGAGGCGGAAGATGAAGGAGAAAGTGACGCGGATGGTGATAAAGATGCGGAAGGTGAAAGTGAAGGTGACGCAGAACTTGAAGGTGAAAGTGAAGGAGATGGTGAAGAAGTATTATGTACTAATTCAATAGCTATAGAAGCAAAAGCTGAAGCAGTAGTTCCTCCAAAAGTTATAGTTGCGGTACTTTCTCCTGAGACTAAATGACTTACCTCAAGTCCAGTTGCGGGAGTGTTATATCCGTTATCAAAATCTTCTGTATAGGTAGCTCTTTGAACAACAGTTGTGGCACCATTTGTTCCGTTGGCAACTGTGGCAATAATAGGATTTACGCTTAATGGAGTTAAAGATAATACTGGTGCTGGAGTAGTACCAGCAGTTCCAGAACTTTGTCCGCCATTTGACCTGACCGCAGAAGCACCAGTTCCAGTTATATTTGTAACACTTAAAACAACAAGCCCTCCACCGGTTGAGGAAGCCTGTGATGCCGTAAAAATAGTGGATGAAGCAGCAGGAATAGTTGCGGTTCTTACCCACATCTGTAAATTACCTGTTGTAGAAAATCCCGTTCTGGTTGAATCAACCTGAGTATAAGTTCCAGAAGAATTATTGTCTGTAACCGAAGCTGTAGTGACCCCAGTTGCACCAGTAATAACAACTATTAAATCTCCAACCGCAGGAGTTGCAGTTACGGTGTGGTCTCCAGCTGTAGTGTTCCACGATGAGCCTCTAGTTGTAATTACTGTTGCTGCCATTTTTTATTTAAAAATTTTTTGATCATCATTTTCTCCGACCTTTTTTTCATATTTGAAATTATATTTTTATTTTCCTATCCAAATGCAAAAAACCATCGGGTTCTTATACGACTGCTGCAACAATATAGAAAATCAATAAATTTTAAATAAAAACGAATTATAATTCGTTTTTATTAAATCTATTTTTTATCTATATTCATACCAACTATTATATTATAGTATTACCCTTTTTCCCAACCACAGTAGTAGAGCAAAGCTCACTACATGGTTAGCCCCGTAGTGAAGTTGGCATTTAGTATTTTTTCAAATTTTTGCGCTTATAGCGCTATGTCAACTTCTACTACCGAGCAACCCAAAATTTGGACAGATTCTAGCTTAAAATAATGGTTTTTAAGCTAAAAGGACGAGTTGCTTCGCAACTCGTCCTTTTAGCTTATGATTTCCTGTATTTTCTATTAGATATAATACCTTTTACTTCCCCACAACTCAAAATTCTATTTGACTTCAGGGCGATAATTCTGCCTACTAAACTTGTCGGAGCGGTTTTGAGAGAAAATTTTAAATAGACTTTATGAACTATTGTAGTTGTAATACCCACAGTGTATGAGTTTCGCCCAAGGAGCCGCCCAAACTGTAAATCCTTGATCTCTCGCTATCTTACAGAAATGATAATCTTCAGATAATAATCGGCTATCTAAATTTTTATCAATACTAGTAGCAAAATATTCTTTAATAAATTCTCGTTTTGGGTTTATATCGGCAGCCGAATACATTTCATTCTTATATTCGGGTACTTTGGTTGACAATACCTCAAAGACCTTACGGTTAACAAGCATGAATCCCGTACCACCATTAGCAATTTGAATCGGTTCATCTATTTCTCCGGTAGCACTAGTAGCATCGTCTAAAAGGTTAACAACCAATACCCCTGTATGATCATAGAGCTTATTCATAGGAACACCATCACGCACCGCTTGTTCTACTCTCGGCCAATTAATTTCTTTTTTCGTACACAAACCGCATATAATATCTTTGTCAGCTTTAATCATCGGAATAATATCAGCCGGATTAAAACCGATATCTGAATCAATAAACATCAGATGAGTACAATCAGTTTTCATAAAATCGTTGGCTAAACTATTGCGCCCACGTGTGATAAGAGATTCGTTTGTCAGGCAACTGTACATAAGGGTAATATTATTTTGCAGACACACACTGACCATTTGAACCACACCTTGGGCATAGAGTCCGTAACACATGCCACCATACATGGGCGTAGCTAAAAATAACTTTATGGCTTTTTTATTTGTTACAACCATTGATAATTTTATTCTACCATAATTAACACAATGATAACCTCTAGGCCTTGCCTATGGGTTATTTATATTATAGTATTCCCTTTCCCCCAACCCGGAATTTCATCAGATTCTTGCCAATTTTGGCAATTTTTTTGACTTCTAAATTCAGAGGTGCTCCACCTTGCCTCAGTAAGGTTTTTACCATGTTTTATATCAACATTCGGGAATTCCGATCGCCAACCTTCTGCTTTAAAGTCATCCACTCTTTCGTCTCTATTATGCGTCCCAGGTTCAAAGCCCATCCTTCGATGGAAGCCGCCATTATCATTTTTTTCTACGAGTGCCACTCTTTTTTTATAATGTTCAATTAAAAACTTTCTATCGGCGCAAAGCTGGCTTAATTTTTTGCAGTCAAAATACACCGCATGTCCATCACTCGCTCGCAATTGCCAAGTATTCATATTGTAATAATAGACGTCTTTCTTTGGAGGTCTAAACTGAAAATGTGATGGATGGTACAAAATATCGTGTTCACATAGAAAAACTACTTCGGTATTAATTTTTTCAAGTCCTGCTAAAATTTGTTTGAACATAGTTAAAGGGCTTCGCTTCAAAGGTAAAACAATATTCTCTCCAAAATTTATAGGTTGAAGCGATACACTGACTATAGGCAGGCCGGATTTTTTAATTTGTTCCTGGCATTTTTTCATTATTTTTTCATCCAAGCGATTGTCTGTGTAATATATTATTCCTGCGGTTTGTGTTTTTGAACCTGAAACATTCTGATTACCAGCGAGCGTGTGAGTGATCTTACTTGGAGCATCTGATGATATAGAAGTTTGTGTTGATGCGGTATTTTTATTTGGAAGTGGCCAAGCTTTTAATTTAGCTAGCTGTTCTTCACTCCAGCCAGGCACAGGCCAGAATTTTTCTAAAAGCCATGAAAGAGGGTGAATCTGCTTTTCCCATTTATTATCAAAGAATAATTCTCTGACGGTCTTTTTTGCGTGTTCCACTTTATTGCCCGGGTTTAGATAAGGAAAACCAAAGTCCCCTCCTTGTGTGCGAAACATATGGGCATACCAAGTTTTATGATTAACCACTACCCTGCCTCCTGAAAGCCAAGTCTTGCAAGCAACTTCAATCCCCTGCGAACCCCAGCTTCCAAGTGACTCATCTGATATATTTAATTCCCAATATTTATCGCGTGTAATCATAAAACATGAGCCCTGAATGGACATTGTCTCGGTGATGCCGGTCGCTTCCAGATCTTTCTTATATTCCGATCGTTTTTTAAAAATATTAAAATATTGGAAATGTGGCTCGCCATCAAAGCAGTAAGAAACACTTTGAGGATTTGTCTTTGGTATCCAAACAATATTTTTAACTGTCGGCTTTCCGCATTCCTTGCATAGACCGCTAGGGCTTTGATATCTGGAGTGGCCATCCGGACAAACCCAATTAAAAACATGAAGATTTCTCATGACAGGTATCATCGTCCAATTATCTTTCATTTCTGCAATCATCTTTTTGTCAAAACCTTTATCAAAAGCGCAATGAGCATCCACTTTCATTACATATTTTGCTTTTGAAAGCTTGCATGCTTGATTCGTTGCCGCCCTCTGTCCGATACTTTCAGGATTATGAATCACTCTAAGTCTTGTATCTGCCGGCAAATCAGTTTCGTATCCGTCCAAGACCACAATGATTTCTGTTTCTGCTTCAATATTGGAAAGTAGATCCTCAATTGTTCTTTTAAGAAATTCTTCGTTGCGCGCAGGTATAAGGATTGATAAGTTTTTTGCCATAATTATTTTCTATAAAAACCAAGATCTGATCGCATCCCTAGCCAGACTGTATTTCTGGCTTATATTATCCAATTTAGTCATCCATTTCTTAATTCTGATATTATTAGATGGCCAGATCTTGATTGATTTATCTTTAAAAATTTGGAGTTTTCTGGCGGAGTAAGCTGCATAGTTTAAAATGCAAGCAACTATATACAAAGCAGCAATTGCATGATTATAAGGTTCGGGAGCAAAAATTAAAGCGGTGATTGAGACTGTTGAACCTATTATAAAAAATATTCTAGAAATTTCTATCCATTTTATTTGTCTATATGCAGTCGCTTTTTGCAGATTCTTTAGATCTTTAAAATTTGAGATTACAGTTGTCCATGGTTTACAATCTTTCCAATCATAACGATAGTCAAAATGCTCCCATATCTTGTCATATCCGTGAGAAACCTCCTTTTCTGAATCTGGAAGGACAATATAATCGGCATTATTTTGCAGCCGGATAATATCAATGCCCATTTGTTCTGCCGAGGACTGATTGATTAAAACTACTCCCCAATGCGATTCAGTGTCAATTTTATCCGAATCACCGATAAGACGAATGATATGATTCCTGCTTTTAAAATCTTTGGCAAATTCAAAGTTATCCGGATTTCTTTCGTAAGTTACTAATTTTAAATTCCTTTCTTTGCATAGCCAATGGAGCAATGGGGTGCTAGAAGCACTTGAACCTATTTCCATGACTGGCCCGCCACTCATTTCCACCACTTTCATTAACATAGGAAAATTGGTGCTAGATTTTTTTGTTATTTTCGTAATCATCAGACTCTAATTTTATATTAAATACTGCGTTTATTTACTGTCTACTTTATGGCCTTTAGATGCAAGCCACGGGCAATTATTGAAAGCGTCTGGTCTGACATTTATTTTCAGACCGCTTTTCTTAAGAACATAAGGGAAGGATATCTGGTCTTGAATTATATAACGCGAGATATAATACCACCACTCCTTGAACATTTGCTGAACCTCTGGGGTATTTTTATACATGAAAACTCCCCCGTTTACCAGCGTATCATCTACAAAGCTCTTGTCCGCCTCAATCACATTCATCAGTTCCTTTAAATGCTCATTTTTATATCTTGTCACAATATATCTGGCCTGTTGCTTTACACCTTTGCGAGTGTACCTGGCTTCTTGTCGAACATTTGGATGCGTAGGATGTCTAAGTACCACCACGTCATATCCCTGACATTGATTATAAAAATATTTGAGTGAATCGGGATTAGATAAAGCTAAAGTGCTATCAAGCCATAAGTAATAGTCATATCCTGGAGCTAGTTGCCATCCAAAACATTTTGGGATCTTGGCCTGGAGCCGTGGAGTCATTGCATTAAACCTTGGGAGGAAGTTCTCATCTGTAAATACAAAAGTATCATATAGGAGAGACTGTGGCACATTATCCATCATCTTATCAAGTCCGCCTAGGTTTGCTGAAATTACTGCGATCTTTGGCATTCCACCAGAGAGTTTTTTCATTTCTTCAGTATTTTTTTCTATATAATAAATGTATTCAATGCCGTAGCCTGTCCTAGTCTTATGAGTTTCCATTCTCCACTTTAAACCTTTGAAATGATCCTCAATATCATATTTCGCAAATGAAATATCCGGCACATCTACTCCGTATCTATGATTATCTTTTATTACTTTTGTTATGTCTTCGCTAAATGGAGTAAAAATAATAATGCATAGTTTTTTATTAAAAGATGCGATTGCATTTTCCAATACCTTTTTCCAATCATTATTGTGCTCAAGAACGTGTCGCATAACTATTCCTTCTACACTCGATCTGTATTCGCGTAAATCTGCAACTTTGTCTACAAAAGGATTGGAGCTTCCGTCCATGCCAGTATACTTTCCATTATAAAATCTTTTAAACCCTCCCGTTCCGCAACCCCAGTCCTCTACCTCTTTAGTATCTGCCAAGAAATCTGCCGCCAATTTATATGTAATAGTATCTCCATACCTAAAAGAGCCCATTTCTTTAATGTCTTTATACCATCTATTCCATTTTCCCAGCATACTTTCGTCTTTCATTTTTATTTTACCCACATAAATGAACGGTGTTTATCTCTAATCATACCGTGATTTGCCTTCCTTGAACCCAACAAAAACCAAGGGAAAATATTATTTGTTGATACATAAGCCAGAACAGCCTCGACAACTTGATGATTAAAATTTTTAAACCTAATATAATCGTGACCGGAAATTATTCCTCCAATCCTTACCTTTTTACTCCAAATCATTATATCTTCAATTACATGATTAAATTCATGATTTCCATCAATGTAAACGAAATCTAAAGACCCATCTGCAAATTCCTTAACAGCCTTCGCACTTGTTTTCTTTATTAATTTACAATTATATTCACGCAATTTTTCTTGTGCAGTAATATAAGCTTTTTTTGATACATCGCTATCATAAATATGATATCCTTCCCATGGATCTATATAATAGAGCTTCAAGTTTTGATTTCCTTTACACAATTTTTCAGAATAATCTCCTAGATATACACCGACTTCCGCACCAGTCTTAAAACCAAGCTCTCTAAATAAGCTTGGTAGATTATCTCTTCCGATGTTTGGTATCTCAATTGGCATGCGAGTCTTGTCGTTAAAACTGAGCTTAAACTTATTTAGTATGTAATCTAGCGTATTCATTTTAGGTCGTTATTATATGTTTTACACTTATTTAAAAACAAAACGAGGTTATTAATATGATCATCTTAATTTTATTAAACTCTTGAGCCAATCTAGATTTTCGTTATAATAATGGGCCATGACTAAAGTTATATTTTGAGTATTTATATCAGTCATAGAAGGTTTTGTGTTTTTGGTCAAATAAGGTCACCCATATTAACTCCATATCCCAGGGAGAAAAACTATTGCGTGTAGGTTTCCTCTGGATAGTAACCCCACCCTCAATAATAAAATCCAAAATTTTTTGGTAGGTCAATTTTGCATGAAATACTATCGCTTCTTTCGAAACAATAAATTGTGCGCCATGTGAACACCTCAAATCACTTATTTCATCTAAAAAAATATTTCTACCCAATTCAATAATCTCACGCTCAATAATGGTTGGTTTTATTTTTTGCACTCCACGTCTCACTCCACGAACACGGCAGAACTTATCTAATAAAGAGAAAAAATGGTCTTTTCCATTAAAATTACTTATTTTCTTTAATATATCTTTCACGTGATCAAACGGATCTACTTGTACAAACATAGTATAGTCTGGAAGATTATCGTAATTATCTATTATGTAGGTAAGGTATGTATGTGCTTCGCGACCTATGTTTTCTAGTTTGATTTCGTTTTTAATCCATTCCGGCAAATTATCCTCGCCTTTATTGT
>CAYPMZ010000003.1:0-14473 GCA_964412245.1 uncultured Candidatus Saccharibacteria bacterium | reverse complement strand
AGACAATATAATTCCACGAAACATTTTTAAGCCAATCTAGATTTTCGTTATATCTCGCTACAACCATGGTCATATTGGGAGTCATTTTTTTATTCAAGCCGTCTTAAACTACATTCAATACCCCACCATTATTCCATATATCGCCATTTGATAAAATACTAAAAAGCATCAACTTTTTATACTTTTAGTATTTATCTATTATACTAGAGAATCCACCTCAAGAATACTTTTTATCCTATATAAGAAACAGGTCTAAATTTTGCGTAATATTGAAACCACATAACCCTTCTCTATTATATGAGTCTTAAAATCTCCAAATTCTGAAAGAGAAAAGGTTTCTTTCGGATTAGAAAATATGGTTTCTCCATTAACTTCATTTATGTCCCACTCGTGCATACCTCTATATTTCTTCCTTTGATTTGGAGAATGACGAAGATAAATCCATCCACCAAGCTTACAAACCCTCAATATTTCTCTCAATGCCTTTTTGGGATCTAAGGTATGATCTAAAGCATTACAACAGTGAACAATATCAAAAAATTCATCAGGATAAGTCAACTTCTCCATATCTTGATACTCTACTTTGACTATTGGTGTTGCCTTATGTAACTCCCAGAGTGGCGCATATTCATGCTGAAGAACATCTGAAGCATAAATCTTAACTTTTATGTCTGGCCATAGATTACCGATGGTACAGATCGGTCCTGCAGCCAATTCCGCAATAGTTACTTCTTTTTTATCACCTATCATGGGTTCAAAATAATCCGGCAACTGACCTGGCTTATTATACTTAGCAAGTTTTTTCTGAAAATAAATACTGTAAAACTTCAAGGTAGTTTTAGATCTTGAATTCATTGGTGTTTTTTTGCAATTAAATAGGTATCTTCCATACGCTTGTCTACAACGATCCTTTGAACCTCAAGGACTGTAAGCCCGCTCCATTTTGCAAGAGCCTTCATACCATCAGGATAATAACGGTATGTATCAATAGGATATCTATGTTCGTGAATGACCGCTGGAGCTATAATGCAACATAATCCTCTTTTTTTTAAAATTCTAGCCAATTCTGTCATCCATACCCACGGATATTCAATATGTTCAAGAGTTTGACCGGAAATTATCACATCAAATTCTTCATCTTTAAATGGGAATTTATATCCGTCTTTTAGAACAATGTCTACGTTCTCTCCAGTATCAGTATCTACACCTATATAATTCCATTTATTATTTGTAATTAATTGGCGATATGAACCAAGTTTTTCTTGTCCTTTTACCACTCTGCTGCCTAAATCTAAAATCTTCAGCTCTTTGTCTGGGAGCCTCTTTTCTATGAACATCTTCATGACGTTTAGCGAGCCTATATGCATATTATTGAGTTTCTTCTATTTTTTTAAATAAATCAAGAGCATTTTTAATTGCTTCATCCATATTGAAATATTTATAATTTGCCAATCGTCCAACAAAATAAATATTATATCCCTTTAATGACTCAGCCTTTTTCTGATATTGCTCAAATATTTTTCTATTCTTTTCTGATGGTACGGGATAATACGGCTCACCTTCCCAAGTTGGATATTCTTTAACTATAGTCGTTTTTGGACTTACTTGCCCGGTTTTATGCTTATATTCTACAATCCTAGTATAAGGCACATTTGCATCAGGATAATTCTCCTGAACTGTTTTTTGAAACCATTCTTGATCTAAATTTATCTCCTCAAAACGAAGAGATCTATATTCCAGCTTGCCTAGACTTTCGTCAAAGTATGAGTCTATTCTGCCGGTAAAAAATATCTTTTCATATTCATCGATAGAATTTTTTATATCATCCCATTCTGTATTAAGCCTTACTTCTATGTTTTTATGATCTAACATATTTTCAAATATCTTCGTGTAACCGTCTACAGGATACATTTGGTATTTATCTGTAAAATATCTATCATCATAGTTGTAACGAACAGGGATCCTATCCATAACAGATGGGTGCAACTCTCTTGGGTGTTTATCCCATTGCTTGATCGTGTAATTTTTAAACATCTTTTCATATAAAGTCTTGCCTACCCTCTTTAGAGCAGACTCTTCAGAATTTTTTGGAGTTTCAATGTCTACAGTTTCCTTAGATAAAAATTCTTTCATTTCAGCTTCATTTTTTATCTTCGTACCAAAAAGAATATTTACGGTATCAATATTTACCGGTATGGGAACTTTTTTGCCATCTATATTACTTACGCATCGGGCTTCAAAAGTTCTCCATTTTGAAAATCTCTGAACATACTCCCAAACTTCCTCATTATTTGTCCTGAAATAATGAGGACCATATTTATTCATTCTCAAACCTATGCTATTTGTATAGTCATAACAGTTTCCACCAATATGATCTCTCTTTTCAATAATCATAACTTTCTTGCCAATACTCGCGTATCTTTCAGCAAGCGTTGCTCCAGAAATTCCTGCACCAATTATTAGTATTTTATTCTTAGTCATAAAAAGTCTTGTGTTTTTGATCAAATAAGGTGAACCATATCAATTCCATATTCCATGCGGAAAAAGGACTCCAACATTCACAATCTTCGTCATAGACGCTCTTACATTTAGCAAATGGAATCCATTCCCTGGATTTTTTACCTTCTATCATAAAATCTATTATTTTTTGATATGTTGCTTTTGTGTGAAATAATATTGCTTCCTTTGATACAATGAACTGTGCACCATGTGCAAATCTTAGATCACTTATGTTTTCCAAAAAAAGTTTTTGGCCTAATTTAATTATTCTATGTTCAACACGACCTTTTCTACCCCGACGAAACTTATCCGTTATTGGGAAAAAGCCATTTTTCCCATCAAACTCACCTATTTTATCTATTAATTTATTCGAGTGATCAAATGGGTTACCTTGTACAAATATCGTGTATTCTGGAAGATTATCGTAATTATCTATTATATACGTTAAATAAGTATGAGCTTCCCGACCAATATTAGCTAGCCTGATCTTATTCTTAATCCATTCCGGCAAATTATCCTCGCCTTTATTGTAGACAATATAATTCCACGAAACATTTTTAAGCCAATCTAGATTTTCGTTATATCTTGAAACTACTAAAGTCATGTTTTGAGTATTTGAATCAGTCATATATGGTTTTATTTTCAAACAAAGTTTTCCAAAGCCTTTCCATGACCCAAGGAGAAAAAAGATTCATGCATTTGCAATTTTTGAGATGTCTTCTACGCAGACATCGCTCTGAAACCGTCTTTGTACCTTCGATTACTAGATCCATTATCTTCTGATACGTATTTTTTGTATGAAAATGTATCGCCTTTTTTGACAAGATAAATTCTGCGCCGGCAGCATATTCAAAAGAATGCATATCCTTTAAAAAAATCTTTTTCGCTGATTCAGCGACTATTGCCACAAAATGGCTGAGTGAATAGCGGTTTTGATCAACATTTTCTACACTAGTATGGCAAGTAGGAATCCTATCGGTTAAGGTATAGAAGTCATCACCTCCGACAAAATCATTTATTTTCTTCATTATTTCCGTGGCATGATCAAAAGGATTGCCTTGTACAAACAAGCTATAGTCTGGAAGATTTTCATAATTATCTATTATATAGGTAAGATACGTATGTGCTTCACGCCCTATGTTTGGAAGTTTTATTATATTCTTGATCCATTCCGGCAAATTATCCTCTCCTTTATTATAAATTACATAGTTCCATGGCAAATCTTTCAACCAATCAAGGTTTTCATTATAACGAGACACGACCATGGTCATGTTTTTAGGATTCATTTCAGTTTTTCATTAGGAATATTTTCTAGCTGTCTATACATTTCTGCTATCTTACTGATATCGTATTTGCTTGCCATCTCTAGAAGGTTCTTTGTTGCATTTTCATACATATTTTGATCTTTGAGTTTTGCTACCTCTTCTATTAATTGGTCAATGGTGGATGTTCTAATATAATAACCCTCAACCTCTCTATAACCCTTATGGGGGTAACCTACAGTTGGGACACAAAATGAGGCTGCATTTATTATCTTCAGAGGATTTTTTAGCAATCTATACCTCTTACTCCACACAATTTGAATATCTATATTCTTGTAGAAATTTACCACATCATCACGAGTTTGAAAATCAAAGTTTGTTAATAATTTTAAACCTATCTCTTCTAATTTTTTTCGTACCTCATCAATAGGATGTTCAAAAGCTCTCGGCACTCCAATAATACCAACAGTAGTTATAGTTTTCCTATCTCTTCTGAAATTTTCAAAGTTACAGTGCTGTTGAGGAATAAATACAATTTTATTCCTTAATCTCATTTTTTTTATAAAATCATACGCATACTTTGAAGCGACAATGCCTGAAAGTTCAGGATAAAGACGAAGCCATTCTATATAGCTAACATTATCAATCATATCAACGTAAGATCTTTCATTGAACTTAATAGAAGGACTGCCATCTTTTTTACATGCTGGCTTTACATAAATACAAATATCATTTTCATATCCGCTTGTCGGATTAAGTTTTGCGCCTAAATATTCAGCAATTTGCTCTCCCCTAATCATAGAAGAACCACGCATAAGATGATTTCTTCCGGCATGAAAATATTGTTTTTTTGCAAAAAAAGTTAAACTCATCTAGTTTGTATAATTTATATATCTATAATTTTTCTTTCCAATCATCCGGCCAATTTGGCAATGGCCAGAATCTTTCAATTAACCATTCGAGGTCATGAATTCTTTTGTCCCATTTATTATTAATCCAGAAATCATATGAGTAAACGTTGCATCTTTTTATTTGCTTCTTATTGATAAAATACATTCTCCCATACTTCTTTCCTTTGCGAAGATGCGCATACCACGTATTTTTATTAACCATTACCTTTCCGCCAGAAAGCCATGTTTTAAAGCTTATTTCCTCTCCTTCTTGTCCCCAGCCAGTAAATCCTTCTATCTCCATAAAATCCATTTTCTTAAACCATTCTTTAGTCATAAACCAGCAGCTTCCCTGTATGATCATAGTTTCATCAATAGGAATATCTGCGCGAGCTAGTGTTCTTGCATCCCATTTAAAATTTTGAAGAGAAAGATAACCATCTTTTCTCGGCTCTTTTACAGATTTAGATATTGGCTGATCTTCAAGCGGATACACCAAATATTCATAATCAACCTGAGGCCGAGTTTTTGATTCTTTTTCTAATCTCCAATTTTCCGCATCCAATCTGCGCCTTCGAGGAACAGAAACCCAATCTGGTTTGTGATCTTTTGCTAATTGCTCATCAAATCCTTTCGCGACCATGCAATGCGCATCCAAAGACATGATATATTCCCCATGACAAACATCAACCATAATATTTACTCCCTGCCTTTTGTGACATTTGCCGTCTCCTAAAGGAATTTGCAAATAATGAACTCGTGGATCATCAACGAGTTCTTCTTTAGGCGGTTCATATCCATCTAGTACCGGAAAAATCTCTATTTCGCCAGTTGCATTCGCTAATACATCCAGTATTGTCTGTCTTAAAAACTTCTCATTTCTGCTAGGTATTGCTATTGAGAGCATGAATATTATTTATCTAGTTATTTTATTAGCTTTTTAAATTTACCATATATTCTTTTGTCTTTCGGAACAGCAAGTATTTCTCCTTCCAATATAAATCCTTCATTTTCTACTAATTGCTTCAATTCCTCTGGCGTCCAATTATCATAATGATATTTATCATTCGTTGTTTCATCTGGTGAAGCAATATAAAGATATTCTTTTAAAACTCTTCTGGCTTCTTTCAATGCATCTTTTGGAAATTCACAATGTTCTAGCGTATCACCCATAAAAACAGCATCAAACTCTTCATCTTTATAATCTAAATGATAAGCATCGCCAAATACTACATCCGCTCCCATCTCTTTCGCTAATCTTATCGCTTCTGGTTCGTTATCTACACCTTTTATGCCTAAAAGATGTGTGATCTTTCCATCTCCTGCTCCTATATCTAGAACATTTTTTTCTTTAATCCATTCTTTCACTCTATCTGCATGACGCCTATATTTAGTGTGTTTTTCATCATATTGCCTCCAGTGATAAGCACCGCGATTGTGATACTTGCTAAATTTCATAATTTATATTTATCTATTAAATCTTTCTATCAGCCACTCTATATCATGAATCCTTTTATCCCATTTATTATTCAACCAAAAATCCCTTGAATAACTATTGCCGGCTTTTACTTCTGCGCTGTCTAGTCGGTGGGTTCTTCCAAATTTTCTGTGCTGATGAGCATACCAAGTTTTCTTGTTAACCATAACTTTTCCCCCACCGAGCCACGTTTTGAGGGCAATTTCAATCGGCTCTTGAGTAAATGTGCCATAACCAACTTCCGAAAGTCCGCCCAGCCAATCCCAATGTTTGCGTGACATTACCCAGCATGAACCTTGAAAAACCATAGTTTCATCTATGAGAATATCTTTTCTTCTCTTTGTTCGGCCAGACCAGCGAACTCCGCAGATTCTGTCCGGTTCTGTAGTGACTAACTCTTCATAATCAATTGGATTTGGATCATCTTCGCATATTACCCATTTATCCGTATCAAGCTTATATCTTCTTGGTATTACAACCCAGTTGTCCTCTATATCAGCAAGAAGTTTTACATCAAAACCTTCATCAAATATGCAGTGGGCATCACATTTTAAAATATACTCACCGCGAGATATGGCTACCCCGGAATTTACAGTGTCTCTCAATCCACGTCTCGTCGCGTTCTGAATAATTGTTGCCCCTTTTATATCATCATTATAGCCATCAAGGATTGCGATGATTTCTATTTTTCCTCTGGCATTCTTGCGAATATCATCAATCGTTTTTTGAAGATAAGGATCTTTATAGCTTGGAATGATAATTGATAGCATAATTATTTATTAATATTATATCTCTGTTCTCCTATTCCCCATTTTTTTCTGATTACATTATCATAATAGTCTTTCCAGAGATTCAAAGAGTAAGCATATCCGGCATCCTTCTCCGCTCCTCCATAATCATGGGTCCGTGGAAATGTCCTGTGTTTGTGCGCATGCCAAGTATTCTTATTTACCATAAGTTTGCCTCCTGCCTGCCAAGTCTTGAAAACCATTTCCATAGAATCCTGGTAATGCGTCCCGTATCCTTCACTTTGTAATTCTTTGATAACTTTGTCCCACCAAGATCTCTTCATTATCCAACAGCTTCCTTGCATCGCCATCGTCTCATCAATCATAATATCTTTTCTTTCTTCTGCTCTGCTTTTCCAATCCACCCCATAAAATTTAGGTCCGGGATTATGAATTTCAAGCTTATTATAATCGTTTGGTGGAATGTCCATCACTTCCCATTTGACCGGATCAAGAAAATATCTTCTGGGTGTGACAATCCAATTATCTTCAATATCATTTGTAAGAATCCTGTCATAACCCTTACCAAAAGAACAATGCTCATCTGTTCTCATAATATACTCTCCTTTTGATATCGCAATGCCGGCATTGATAGCATTGCGCATACCACCATTTTTTTTAAGAGAAAGCACTCTGACTCTTGGATCACTTTTAATTGGCACTTTTGGCGCATAACCATCCAAGACTGGGATAATCTCTAAATCATCCCCCAATTCTGAATTCTCCAGTAGAGAATCTATGGTTTTCTGAAGAAGAGGGTCTTTGTATGAAGGTATAATTACTGATAATTTCATATCTTACTTTATATATTTCCTTATTATATCTTTTACTTTCATTCGGACTCCGGTTATATTCATTTCACAAGACGAGAGGGGTATCAGATCCACCCAATGTAAAAAATCTTCTAACTCCAGTGGATATCTATATACATCTCGTACTTCAAATGGTTCATTATTTTTTATCTTTTGACGAAGAAAAGGAATCAGGTTAGCAGGATTATTTCCCCAAATCGGATTACCAAGTCTCATTATTGTATAGTGTTTAAAACTATTCTTCACCAAATCTTCCATCTCTTTCTTATGTTGCGTGTACCGAGTATCTTCGTAAAATATTGATAGGGTGCTGAAATATACGATATGGCGCGACTTATCCTGCGAAAGAAGTAAGCCCTTTTCTCTCTTGTATTCAGATTCTCTTTTTTCCTTGCTATTAGAAACTCCGCTAGCAAAATACAATCGGTCTTGCCTATCTTTCAAAACACTCCCTATTGTGCCGTTTCCAATAATCATATTTTAGTTTATTTTTTGATGATTAAAATAATAGACGAAGATAAAAAATGTCTATTTTCCATACAATTTCTCCATTTGAGCTTCCCAATCGTCTGGCCATCCTGGTAGAGGCGCAAACTTCTTAAAAAGCCAAGAAATGGGATGAATCATATTTGGTTCTTCATTATTCATCCAGTGTTTTGTCGTATAGGTAATACCGGAAGCGATCTCATGAGATTGTTTGAATGATCTGTCAAATTGTCGCGCCTTATAGTGCTCCTTTCGTTTACGAAAATGGGCATACCATGTTTTTTTATTTATTTTTACTTCCCCGCCGCCAAGCCAATATTTTAAACCAATCTCTTGTGGTTCCGCTATAAATGGCCCATACGTCTCGCTTCTATCATCCATAAATCCAATATGTTCTAGAAAATATTTCCTCTGCGCCATCCAACAACTTCCTGTGAACATCATCGTATCGTCTATCTCATATTTTTCGCGCTCGGGTCTTGCCCAATGAGACATCCCTATTAAAGGAAAAGTTAGGTGAATATAATCTCGTGACGGTTTTGATTCGTCTCTTTTCCAATTTACAGTATCCAATGCGTGTTGTCTGGGAATCAAAAGGCGGTTCTCGGCACCATTTTCAACCATGATTCTGTCAAAACCCGGACCGAAACAGCAGTGGGCATCGCATTTCATTATAAAATCTCCTTTTGCTGCGGCCAAACCGGCATTGACAGCCCCTCTCATACCCGCTCTTTTTTCGAGCACTATAACTTTTACTCGAGAATCACTTCGAACCGGAGTTTGGAAACGGCCACTGTCAAAAACACAAATAATTTCCACTTCCTCACCCAACTCCGAATTCTCTAATAAAGAATCAATTGTCTTTTGAAGATACGGCTCTTTATATAAAGGCATTATTACAGATAATTTCATTTTATTAATCTACGTATTAAAAGAATAGCATAGCATAAATTACAAAAAAAAATCCAATGCTTTTTTGCATTGAAAATTACCCTAAATTCTATATTCTAAATCCTATATTCTACACATGAGTAAGATATACCATTGAAGGGGCAAAATAGATGGATGTAGCACTCAAAGCCCATCCCACTGGTTGAATGACTTCATCTGTTCCTGAAGGTCGGGTCTGGGTTAATTTGCCAGCAGTATTACCGCCATGAATAAAAGTATCTACATAAATCAAACTTGCTGTTCCCGGTCCTGTCGTCCAAGACCAAGTGCTTTTTGTTAAAATGCCATGAACAAGAACTCTTTTAATCCCACCATCTCCTGTATCCATAGCAAGTGCCACACATGGAGAAGTTGCGCTCGTGGTAGCATCAGCTTCAATTAAATTACCATTAACATCCATATATAGAGGAGCTCCAATTCCTTGAGAATTAGTAAGTACGTAAGCTTTTATAATTAATCCGGAAGCAGTCAGGTCTGTTGTCGGCGGATTCATCAAATTTATCGCAGCAACGCTATTTATGGGCAGTTCCCCCATATCCATACGAAATCTGGAGATTTTAATAGTCTGGGTACCAACTTTTAAATCTCCGCACTTAAGGCAGGTAAAAAGAAAAGTCGGGACGGTCTTTTTTTTATCAACGCCCAAAAGCGGAATCCATTTATGTTTGATGCAATCTATTTTTTCTGTTGCCATCCCTGTAGTAGAATTTTTAGTTTATTAAATCTTTCGACTTTTATTTATATAATCCTTCAATCTTATTTTTAGCATTCTACCACCTTGTGTAGTTTTTAGGTATATCTCTCTTCGTTTAGCATCACTTTCAGTTAGGCAGGCTTCATAGTATATGATTTCCCATGGAATATAAGCTTTGGTCGAAAGATTTAATCCTTGATTATGTTCTACTAATCTACGTTTAAGGTTAGCAGTATAACCTGTATATATTCCATCATTCTTTTTACTTTTTAAAACATAGTTGTAGAACATAATCGAACTAAAATTCACTACGGGGTTAATCCTGTAGTGAAGTTGACATTTCTTTATATTGCACAGTACTCTGTGCGATGACAACTTCTACTACGGGACTATGCTGCATTATCTATTTGAAATATTTCTTCTCCAGAATCGTCAAATATAGATAATCTTTTTTCATTTTCAATCACTTTAAATGTGGTGGAAGATTTTTTATTATCAGCAGGCGCGTTATCAAAAAACTTCGAAAAGAGCGGGCCTAAACTTTTCCCCACAATGAAAGAGGTGCCGCCAATCAACAATATTTTTATAAATTTTCTTCTTTCTTTGTCCACGCTTGTTTCTTTTATTTCTTATCAGATTTCAAATCTTTCTTGGCTTTTCTGATTTCCTTTTCCATTTCCTCTTTGCCTTTTTGGAACTCCCCGGTAAACCTGCCTAATCCTCTGCCTAATTCTGATAACTTATCTCCGCCCAAAAATAAAAAGTAGACAACAATTGCAATGATTATTATTTCGGGGAATCCTAGTCCAAACATATTATTTATATTATCTAATTATCATCTACCTCTCTGATTCGACCTTTCTATATTATTACTATCTTGCTATTTTACTTTATTTTTTGAACCTTTGTAAACATAGAACAAAATGGCGGCCACAAGTATAATGATTATTAATTCTGGAATTTTTAAACCTAGCATATTATTTATTATTAAATTATTACTAATTAGACCTTTTAATTTCTTTCCCTATTCATGCCTAGCCTTATTTTTTAGATCCTTTGTAGACATAAAATAATATTGCGGCTACAAGTATGATTATTATTACTTCTGGAAGTCCTAGTCCAAACATATTATTATTCAGTTTAATTTTTGATAATCCGACCTTTATTTTGATTCTGTTTTTCTGCTGAACTTTTTAGAAAAATAACAACTTGCAAGATAGAGCCCTAGCAGAGGTATAAACAACATGATCATTGTGATCACATCTGGAGCAATTATAGCAGATAAAATCAAAAGAAACATCACCCCAAAACGCCATTTTCTTATCCAGAAGTCAGCTGTTATGATTCCCAAAAAACTTAATAGAATCATAAAGATCGGCAATAGAAACATTGCTCCGACACCAATCATCAAGCCGAATACATATTGAATGAACTCATTTATTGAAAAGAATGGTATAGCTCCCATGCTGATCGTGAATGGATAAAGTATATTGAAGGTTTCTGGAATTAGAAAAAAATAAGAGAACATAGCGCCGGAAAAAAACAGAAACATAAAAGATAACAACGACCATATAACTGCCTTCTTTTCACGCGGAAGAAGAGCTGGATGGAGATATACGATGATCTTATAAATAAAAAATGGGATTGTTAACAAAAAACCCAATAATACCGATAAATATATCTGCGAAATAAAAGCGCTCATGGGATTGGTAGCGATCAATTGAACATTTGATGGAAGAAGATCGCGTGTAATTTTATTAAAAACTTGAATGGTAAGAGAGTGTTCCGAAAAAAAAGAGGAGTGAAAATTTTTTCCAAAAAGCAGTGAAAAAGCATCTTTAGTCGGCAGCGGTACAAATATATTTCTCCCAAAGATCATTACTTCCTTCAAACCAAAAAGAAAAAAGAAGAAAGAAGAACCGATAAACAAATAAATCCAATGCAGAATATTTTTTACAAATATTTTGAATTCTTCAAGCAGAGTCATTTAGAATAAATTATTACTGTCCTTCGTCAAACTCAAGAATAGGATTATCTATGCTGTCATACATAACCGTGGTTGATGCGTCAATTTGTCTAAGATTGAATTTGTTATCAAAAATAACAGAATTTTCTACTATTATATTTCCCGTGGTTGTTGGAGTATTAACTGCGCAAGCAGCACCTTCACAAACAAATAAATTTTGGTCATCCAATCTGATATTTCCTCCAATGCCTCCACCGGGTGAAGAGATATGAAGATCACCGGCGGCATCAACCTGAAATTCAGCATAAGTAGAAGTTGATTGGCTTAATCTTAATTGTGGATTTACGGTATTTACATCAAAGACATCAAACCTTCTACCTGGCGCGCCGGTACCTACTCCGACATGGCCGTTATTATCCACGATAAATGATGTTGCGGTAGATGAACCGATAACAAGCGTGGATGAACCTAAGATACCGCCCAAAGAATTTACAGAGAACATGCTTGTGCCGGAAGAGTTTTGAATATTAAAAAGATCTGCAGCTTGATTTAAAAATCCCCGTACTGTTAAAGCTGTGGAATCCGTTGAGGTTGAAAATATGCTCACAATAGAATTATTTATAGGAGTTGTTGTGCCAAATGATGATTGCCCGACTCCGCTTACAGCTCCAGAAACTTGAGCAAAAGGAGCAGAAGAAATTCTCTGTCTTGGAGACAGGGTTTCAAAGGTTCCGTTCGAAGTAGAAGAAACTTCGATTTGAAGATAGATATCTTTATTTGTGTTAAAATTATAATTTAAAAGATCTGGATATCCCGATGCCATGTCACCAATATTTACGTTAAATACCCCCTGGCGAACCAGCGCTGTAGTTGTTCCTGGAGCGCCTGCAGGCCATAAACGGTCTGGAATAGCTGTTCCACTCGTTGCAACATCCCAAATAGAGAATTTAAAATAGTAAAGTGTTCCAGAAGAACTGCCAACCAAGTTGCCGCTTGAATTAGCGAGTCTTCCCTGAAAACTTAAAATAGTCGGCACTCCGTTAGCGGCATATGTATTTGACACTGACAAATAGAAAAAGATTGCTATTGCGCATAGTCTTATGAAGACTTTTTTATTAAAAAGTGTTCTTGAATGCATTTTAAAATGATCTATTACAGTCTAATTATAGAACAATCAAGATGGCGTTGCAATGTTATTTTGTCGTTTAAAAAATGTGATTTCTTTGTAAAAAAGGAATGTTTTCAATTGAGCCGAAGGTGGGAATCGGACCCACATCTATACTTTACGAAAGTACCGTTCTACCATTGAACTACATCGGCAAACTAAAACTGGAGCCGTTGATCGGGATTGAACCGATGACCTCGTCATTCACAAGTACCTCCTTTTCACCAAAAAGTCTGGTTTATAGAAGGGGTAGACTGTATCTTACGCATATCTTTCAATGTAGCGTCCCTTGTCAGTCGTTCGGGCGACTATTATCGCCACGGTCTTATCCACTTGTGTGGACTTTAACCGTAATTCGGGCTTCATTATTTCGTTTCCAAAATAAAGGGCTATTTACGTTAACCAATGACGTGCTCTACCAACTGAGCTACAACGGCATACTGAACTTTACTCAAACTCGCTTCACGGTGATACCTACCAAAACAGCTACAACGGCATATGTTGATAATAGACTATTTAGTCAACATTTTCAATTATTTAAAAAAATCAAGAAACTTTTCTGGATCTATTGAGATTCCGTTTATTTTTACACTGATATGAAGATGTGGTATCTCTGCATAACCCGTTTTACCGCTAAGTCCTATGAGTTGGCCTGGCAGAACAAGCTCGCCCACATTCACATATATTTTTGAAAGATGCATATACAAAGTATTGAGTCCGAAACCATGATCAACAACAATAGTCTTTCCGTAGATAGTGTAGGTTCTGGCAATTCTCACCACGCCCCGATTCATTGCATAAACTTTCGTACCTTCCTCAGCGTGAAAATCAGTTCCCTTGTGCACAATAGTGTATTCTCCGGTCTTGCGATTGTAGCCATACGGATCTGTAACTGAAAGAGTGGCGAGGGGTCCGCGAAAAGGTTTTATCCAAAAAGCTTTTCTGCCGGTTCTTAAATTTATCAAGGTTGCATTTTCTTTTGCCAGATTATTTACCAGATTTGTCGCCGCAACAGGCGTATTGCCACCAAGCTTTTCAGGTATGCCAAGAGGCGCTTCTATTTTTTCTCTTTCATTCACAATAATAGGTGTTGTGATTTCTGTTCCATCTGTAAATATAGTTTTTATTTCATACGTTCCGATTTTTTGCCGTATATCTATCCCAATCAGTCCGTGGGGTTTTCCTTCATACATAAAAACGGGTATATTTTGACTGTCAAAATAAATCTGCTTAGGAGAGGAGGTGGAAATAATTTCTATTAAAACTGGATCGCCCTGAACAATTACTTTTGGAGATATGACAATGTTCGGACTTAACTCAAGTGCGAAGACATTCGTCTTTAATATAGATAAGATTAGCAATGATAAAAACAGATTAAATACAAATAAACAAGATTTGTTCATGTATTCAATTATAAACCAGATTCCTCTTTATATAAACTTTATGCGCGAGCGATGGGACTTGAACCCACGACCCTCGGCTT
>CAYPMZ010000002.1:25157-27133 GCA_964412245.1 uncultured Candidatus Saccharibacteria bacterium | reverse complement strand
GGCGGAGTTATCGGCTCCGGAGGAAAAGTCATAAAAGATATTATGAAAAAAACCGAGGCCCAGATAGATATTGAGGATGACGGCACGGTTTATATTACCGGCAAAAATGGTTCGGCGGAAAAAGCAAAGATGATAGTGGAGCAGATGACTCACGAATACAGAGTTGGAGAAAAATTTCAAGGAAAAGTCGTGAGGGTTGAAGCTTTCGGCGCTTTTGTAAATATCGGCTATGAAACAGACGGCCTTGTTCATATTTCAGAAATCGCGCCGTTTAGAGTGGAAAATGTTTCGGATTATTTGAAAATCGGGGATGTGGTGCCAGTCATCATTAAAGAAGTTGACGAGAGAGGCAGGATAAACTTGTCCATCAAATCAGTCGCGCCTGATTTTGTGAAGAAAAAATAGGCGGGAAGAATAACAAAATAGGAGTTTTTCGCGTAGCGAAAAACTCCTATTTTAGTATAATTGTTAATAGAATGGACGAAGACACTAAAAAAATTGAAGAAAACACTATTGATAGCAAATTAAAGGAGGCCATAAGTGATGAGCTGAATACTTTTATTAATCCAAAAATAGGCAAAAGTCAGACAAATGACGCCGTCCTTCCTCCGCCTGTTTCAAATCAAAGCTCTGCCCATCTTGGCGATATAGATAGATTGATTTCGGTAAAAGAACAAGGGGGAGTGGAAATTCCCCGAAAACCGGTGGTCAGAACATACAAAAGCGATGTTGAAGAAACCATTCAAGCCGGACATTTGTCTTCTGTAAGCATAGCCATGAGCCAGAATGCCAGGATGTTAAAAGGGCTGGATACGTCTCTGGAAGAAATAAGAAAGAAAAAAACAAATAAAAATATTTTAATTATAAGCTTTATGCTGGTTATAGGAGGAGCTTTGGCTATTTTTATACCTTACTTTTTAGTTCAAAAGGAAAACGCGCCAAAAACGATTCCACAAACTGAAACAACCTCAAAAGGCATCATGACGGTAGATACTGAAGAGAAAATAAATTTGAAAGATATAAATTTAAACAGAGTAAGCTCAACCTTGAAGGAGAGAGTGGAACAATCAAGCACGGAACTTGGGCAAATAAAAAATATTTTCCTTACGGAAGGGGAAGGGGCAGATGAAAAAGTGATAACATCAAATAAATTTCTTTCGCTGATCAAAGCCGACTTGCCTCCAGAAATAGAACGCACTCTCAGGCCGGAATATATGTTTGGAATGTATAATTTCAATGGCAACCAGGAATTCTTGATATTAAAAGTCGGCTCTTATGATACGACTTTTGCAGGCATGCTTTCTTGGGAAACGAGTCTATGGCAAGATTTCAAAGAAATCTTTAATTTGACGGATGCGCCGGCAACAACTTCCGCCAGCTCTACGAATAACGGTTTCGGCATAGAGATCAAAAAATTCCAAGATGCCACATTTTTTAATAAAGATTGCCGAGTGGTGAAGGACAGTTCCGAAAAAATAATTTTCTTATATTCAATAATAGATGAAAATACCATCGTTATCACGACAAGCACAGATACGTTGAAAGAAATATTGGCAAGAATCAGCAAAGCCAGGATAACAACCCAGTGAAATAGTATTTAGCATAAGTATATAGTATAATTAAAATACAATGATAGACACGGAAAAATTTAAAAAGAAACTTGAAAAAGAGCTCAAGCTAGTGGAAAAAGAGTTGAGCGAAGTAGGCAGAAAAAATCCTTCAAATAAAAATGATTGGGAGCCTGTTGAAACAGAGATTGATTCGGATCACGCCGATGTTAATGACGTCGCAGACAATATGGAAAGTTTTGGAGACAATACCGCAATCTTAAACAAGCTTGAAGCCCAATATAATGATATAAAACTGGCTTTGAAAAAAATTAAGGACGGTACTTATGGCAAATGCGAGACGGGAGGAGAAGATATTCCAATAGAAAGATTGGAAGCGAATCCTTCTGCCAGAACCTGCATAAAACA
>CAYPMZ010000002.1:3953-25057 GCA_964412245.1 uncultured Candidatus Saccharibacteria bacterium | reverse complement strand
ATGTCATTCGCAAAAACATACTCCGCCCAAACAATAGGCCTTGGCGCCAAAATAATAGACGTGGAAATAGATCTTTCAAAGGGCCTGCATTCCTTTACTACAGTCGGCCTTCCGGACAAGGGCGTGGAAGAGTCGCGCGACAGGGTATCGGCATCAATCAAAAATTGCGGCTTCATATCTCCCAAAAGTGTGAATCAAAAAGTGATTGTTTCTCTTGCTCCGGCAGATATTAAAAAAGAAGGTCCGATCTTTGACGTTGCCATATCTCTTTCCTATCTTTTGGCAAGCGGAGAAATAAAATTTGATTCAAAGAAAAAACTTTTCTTGGGAGAGCTGTCGCTTGATGGAAATTTGCGAAGAATAAACGGCGTCCTTCCTATAGTGTCTGAAGCTAAAAATAGAGGTTTTGAAGAAATATTTTTGCCGAAAGATAACGCCATTGAAGCAGCGCTTGTCTCTGACATAAAAGTATATGGCGCAGATAATTTGAAAGAAATAATCAATCATTTGAATGAAAAATCTGTTGAAAATGGAAATTCAAAAGAAAAAGCAATCCGTAAAAAAATTGAACAGCAGAAACAGACAGAAATTATTTTAGAAAATGATGAATTTATAACAGATTTCTCTGAAATAAAAGGCCAGGAAACAGCCAAAAGAGGCCTTGAAATAGCGGCGGCCGGCGGACATAATATTGCCATGTATGGACCGCCGGGAACAGGCAAAACTATGCTTGCCAAAGCTTTCGCGCACATCTTGCCGCCACTTTCGTTTGATGAAATTCTTGAAATCACATCAATCCATTCAATTGCCGGAACCCTGAAAAAGGAGATTATCACCAAATCACCCGTAAGAAGTCCTCATCATACTTCATCTTATGTATCCATTGTTGGCGGAGGAACAATTCCAAAACCCGGAGAAGTAACTTTGGCTCATAGGGGCGTACTTTTTCTTGACGAATTTCCAGAATTTGAGAGGAAAGTTATTGAATCTCTCCGCGAGCCGCTCGAGGAAGGCGAAATCAGCATCTCGCGATCAAGGGGAACTCATACTTTTCCGGCAAATTTTATTTTAATCGCGGCAATGAATCCATGCCCTTGCGGAAATTTTGGATCAAAAACAAAAGAATGTGTCTGCAAACCAACAGACCTTTTAAGATACCAGAGAAAGATTTCTGGGCCGATCATAGACAGAATTGACATGTGGGTTGAAGTCTCACAGATAGATTATGAAAAATTAGGAAAGGAAGACTCCGACAAAAAAGAAACCCCTGAAATAAAAAATCGGGTGATTAAAGCTAGAGATATACAAAAAGAAAGATTTTCCAAAACAAAAAGAAAAATAAAGACAAACAGCGAGATGGAGGCAAAAGATATAAATAAAATAACCGAACTTAGCAATAAAGCAAAAGAGATTTTAAACACCTCGGCTAAAAAACTGAATATTTCTGCCCGCGCATATCATAGATTGATAAAACTCGCGAGAACTATCGCCGATCTTGAAGGAAGCAAAGAAATAAATCCCTCGCACATACTGGAAGCTCTGCAATACAGGCCGAAGCGTAATAATTAACGGGAAGATAGCTTTTTAGCCTGTGGTTTATAGAAAATGCAAAATGGCGTGCCCGAAGGGCGCGCCATTTTTTGTATTAAAATTTCCTACAAGCTGTTTAAAATGGATTTTTTGCTCCACGAACTTCAAAGTGAAGGTGCGGCCCTGTAGAATTGCCAGTATTTCCGGAAAGTCCTATGACTTGTCCCTGCGCAACCATCTGGCCCGGATCAACATATACTTGGCTCAAGTGTCCGTAGACAGTTTGTGTTCCATTATAATGTGAGATAACTACATACTTTCCATATCCGCCATTCCAACCGGAAGCTCTGGCAATAATAATTTCTCCGGTGGCGGCAGCCATTATCGGCGTCCCGACATAAGTTCCAATATCTACAGCATTCCAGCCGTGAAGTCCTTGCGTTTTTATTCCGCCAACAAGCGGTCTTATATAATATCCTTGGTAATCCGGACCATCTCCTCCTCTAAATGGATTATAAGTTGATCTGCTTGATCTTACAGTTGCTCCAGAAGTTACATTTGCATTGCCTTCGCCATCAGGAATAATTATTTCATCGCCAATGGCAAGGACTGCGCCGCTATCCAAACTGTTGAATTGCGCGATTTCACCGGAATCAGCTTTGTATCTTCTGGCTATGGATTTAAGAGTGTCGCCCTTAACAACCGTATGAATTGTTCCGGAAACTGGCAAAATTATAAGCACCTGTCCTTCTTTTATAGTTTGAGCAGTGACATTGTTTGCCCAGACTATTGTGTTATTGGAAACACCGAACATTTTAGCAATAGAAGCCAAGCTGTCCCCTTTTCTAACCGTGTATTTGCTTATCTGACCGGTATTTGCAGTATTTCCTATATCAGCCAAAGTGCCTGACGGACCGCTTTCAGACATAAGAGCTTCATTGTTGTCTACAACGACTATATCCCCGCCCCCCCTTGCAGCTAACAAATCAAAATTTACCGAGTTTTGGAGAAGAGGAATGTTTTGAGAATTCAAATTATCCGGGACACTAACTTCAACCGATTTTGAAGAGTTCCCGGAAAAAACATCTGAAATCATAGAAAAAAAGCCGGCATTTGCCGTAACTGGAAACATGGAAATCACAGAAAATGCAGTCAAAAAGCCCATAGACCATTTTGAACGAATGGCTAAGAATATAGCTTGTATAGGATGACCCTGAGACTTTGCCTTGTTTTTAGGGCCAAATGTATAGATTTTCTTCAAAATAAGCCTTTTTTATTAAGTGAATCCTGTGTTTTTTGAACATAAATGGCTCTGTTAAGCCATTTAATTCAGTTTTCTGTCATTTCTGTATAGGTTAACAATTATACCACCGACAACCGAGCGGTCAACCAAGTTATCCACATAACAAATAGCTTGTGGGAAGTAGCTTGTAGCTTTTTAGGTTAATCCGTTAGCTGGGTTTCGCTCCGCGAAACCCAGCCCTTAAAGTCTTTGTTTCCTAGGAAGCTAAAAAGTCACAAGCTACTTCCTAGCTTTGTGCTATATTTACCACAATGAAAGACCTGGGGGGACTAAATGAAAAGCAAAAAGAGGCTGTTTTACAGAAAGACGGGCCTATTTTGATAATTGCCGGAGCTGGAGCGGGAAAAACAAAGACAATAACCGAGAGAATCCTGCACTTGATCAAAAGCGGGGTCACACCCCAAAAAATTCTGGCGATCACTTTTACCAATAAAGCGGCAAAGGAGATGAGAGATAGGGTGGAAAAAATGATTTCTGAAGACAAAAAACTGAATTTCCCGGCAAATTTTCACGACAGGCCATTTATCAGCACATTTCATTCTCTTGGAGTTCATATTATAAAAGAAAACAGCCGGCTGATAGACCTGAACCGCCATTTTTCCATAATGGACAGGTCTGACTCGTCTAAAATCGTCAGGGATTGCTTAAAAAGTCTGGATATTGATACGAAACAATTTGAGCCGGGGAAAATTTTAAATATTATTTCAAAAGAAAAAGGGGATTTGAATACGGCAGAAAATTATAGGGAAGGAAAAGAGGGCGAGGGATATTCCGTAAGGGCCGTTGTCGCCAAAGTCTGGCCCCTTTACGAACAAAGGCTTCGGCAGGAAAAGGCTTTGGATTTTGACGATTTATTGTTAAAAACTTATCAGATCTTAAAAAAATATAAAGATGTTTTGGAAAAATATCAAAACCTCTGGCAATACATTCACATAGACGAATATCAGGACACAAATAAAGTTCAATATATGATGGCAAAAATGCTCGCGGAAAAACACAGGAATATTTGCGTTGTCGGTGATATTGATCAGAGCATTTATAGCTGGCGCGGAGCGGATATCCAAAATATTTTAAGTTTTGAGAAAGATTATCCTGAAGCAAAAGTCATATTGCTTGAAGAAAATTACCGATCAACGGCAAATATAATTTCCGCCGCCAATGAAGTTATTAAAAAAAATCAATTGAGAAGAGAAAAAAATCTTTTCACCAAAAATAGCGAGGGAGAAAAGATTTCATATCTGAAAACTCTGAACGAAAACGAGGAAGCCAGATTTATAGCAAAAAAATCTGCGGAGTTGATAAAAGCCGGCGCAAGTCCGAGAGAAATTGCCGTGCTTTACAGGGCAAATTTTCAATCTCGCGCTCTTGAAGAAGCTTTTTTGTCAGAAAGTCTTCCGTATCAGGTGCTTGGTACGAAATTTTTTGAAAGAAAAGAGGTGAAAGATATCCTTTCGTATTTGCGGTCAAGTTTGAATCCTGAAAGTTTGAGCGACATAAAAAGAATAATAAATGTGCCGGCGCGAGGAGTAGGAAAAGTGACGATACTTAAAATTTTTGAAGGGGAAAAAGAAGATTTGCCGGAAAAACTGAAAGAAAAAGTTAACATTTTTTTTAATCTGCTTGGGAAAATCAAGAAAGAAGCGGAAAAAGCAAAACCGTCCGATGTCATAAAATACATAATAAAAGAAACCGGTCTTGAGCTTGAATTAAAGAGAGGAAACGATGAAGACAAAGAAAGATTGGAAAATATGCGCGAGCTGGCTACTCTCGCCATAAAATACGACTATTTGCCAAAGCCGGAGGGAGTGGAAAAACTTTTGGAGGAAGCGTCGCTTGCCACAGATCAAGATTCCCTGGTTAAAAATGAAAATGCTGTAAAACTGATGACTGTCCATGCTTCAAAAGGATTGGAGTTTGATTATGTTTTTATCACAGGCCTTGAGCAGAATTTATTCCCGCATCAGGGAATAGGCGTGGACGAAAAAACGCCGGAAGAAATGGAGGAAGAAAGAAGGCTCTTTTATGTAGCTTTGACGAGAGCTAGGAAAAAGCTATTCTTAACGCATGCGGAAATACGCACGATATTCGGTTCACAGCAAATAAATTTACCCTCAATGTTTTTGGGGGAGTTTGACAGCAAACTGCTGGAGGAGGAAAAATTTGATGGCGGAGAAAAAATTATTTATCTGGATTGGTAGAGACTCGCTCGTTTACGGTAAATTCGGTAAAAAGCTTATTTTACTTAACTTTTTAAGGTTCTTTTGATATGATTTCTGTATGTATTATTCACTTGTTCATTTTCCTGAGATTAATGGATCAAAAATAAATTATTTTCGACAGAAATATGATCCATATTTGATTATTGATCCTCATTTTACTCTTATCTTTCCGATTCCAGATACTATTGATAAAGAAAAATTGATAAAACATATACAAAAAGTAATAAAAACTCAAAAGCCCTTTTGTATTCATATCTCGGGCCTTGAAAAATCGTGGGATAATTGGCTTTTTCTTGTATTGAAAGAAGGAAAAAGTGAAATGATTAGAATTCACGATAAATTATATACTGGAGTGCTACAAAAGTTTCTTCGCAAAGATATAGAATATATTCCGCATATTGCTATTGGTCTATTTACGAAAAAAGGTGCGGGGTATGATTTAAAAAATCCCGAACATGTATCATTTGATGAGTTAACTTATAAAAAAGCATTTAGAGAAGCAAGGCTTTCCAATTTTGATTATATCTCTATGGTGAATAAGCTATCGCTTGTTGAAGTGGACGATGATTTTACAAAGACATCTGTAGTTACAGAGTTTGAATTAAAGTGAAGCTTGAATTAAATAGGGATTTGTTATTATTAAAAAATGGAAAAACTTTATGCAAAAAAATCGCTTGGGCAAAATTTTTTGAAATCAAAAAAGGCTTTATCAGCCATGATAGAGGCCGGAAAAATATCTTCAAATGACACTGTTCTTGAAATAGGGCCAGGGCAAGGAGCGCTCACAGAAAAATTGCTTGAGACAAAAGCAAAAATCATTGCGGTGGAAAAAGATGATCGCTTGATTGAGTTTTTGAAAGAAAAATTTGCCAAAGAACTTTCTTCAAAACAACTTGAAATAATTCACGGCGATATACTTGAATTAGATTTATCTAAAAAGCTACAAGCTAATTCCTACAAGCTGATTGCAAATATTCCTTATTATATTACCGGCTTAATTTTCAGAAAGTTTTTATCCGGAAAAATCCAGCCGGAGAAAATCGTGATTTTGGTGCAAAAAGAAATAGCGGACAGAATAGTGGCGAGAGACGGCAAAGAAAGTCTGCTTTCTCTTAGCGTAAAAGCATATGGCAAACCGATTAAGATCATGAAGGTGGGGAAAGAAAATTTTTCTCCTGCGCCAAAAGTTGACTCGGCAATATTACTGATAGATCAGATTTCAAGAAAATTTTTTGAAGATATGGACCACGAAAAGTCTGCTGACCTCGTGGTAAGCGAGGAATTGTTTTTTAAGATGATAAAGGCCGGTTTTGCCCATAAAAGAAAGGTCTTAATGTCAAATTTGAAGGATTTTTCCGCAAAAACAGGCGTAAAAAATCTAAAATCGGCGTTTTTATCCGCCAAAATACCCGAAAAATCCCGAGCGGAAGACTTAAAACTTGAAGACTGGAAAAATCTACTTGGGAGTTCAACTCCCAAGTGAAAGAGTCCATCTTTCTCTTTCATAAAACCCGAATAAATAGTATAATTTAAGGGTAAATGATTGACAGGAAATATTTACCGTCAAAGAGATTTTTAGTTGCATTAGCTTTGGCAATTATGATTATTCTCATTGCCGTGGCTTTCAATTATCGCGGATCGAAAACAGGGAATCCTGACAATCTTGTTGCGGATATAAATGCCACAACTTCTATTGATTCTCTAAACAATATAGACTCCGATCAAGACGGGCTTCCGGATTGGCAAGAAGTCCTTTACGGAACAGATCCCCACAAAGCAGACACTGATGGCGACGGCACACCCGACGGAGAAGAAATAAAATTAAACCGAGACCCCTTGAAAGCCAACACCGCGCCAAAAGGTCAGGAGCCAAACGATAAAATAAGTCCGGATTTGATAGCTAATGAACAAAAAATATCCGAGGAGTATCAAAAGCTGAATCCGATTGAAAAAATGGCGCGAAACCTGATGTCAAACATCATTGCCAGCCAGCCGGCAAGCGGGCAAATAGACTTGGCAACTATGGATTCTCTTGTGCAAAAATCCATTGATGACTTGCCGCAAAAACAATACGTTGGCATTACAAAAATGTCCGATCTGAATCTGATAAGCGTAGATCCGAAAACATTAAGCAATACTCTTCTAACATATGCAAAAAGTTATTATGCAGAAACTGAAATCTTCAGAAAAATAATGGGGCAAGATTTAGTGATAATCAATAACGACATATCTGTGAGCAAAACTGTTGAAAAAGAAAAGGTAGCCCTTATTACGTCCAAGTATCAGGCCATAATAAATAATTTAATCAAAACGCCATTGCCTGCTACGCCTGAATCTTCCGGCGCAATATATCATTT
Source organism: uncultured Candidatus Saccharibacteria bacterium (assembly GCA_964412245.1). GTDB lineage: Bacteria > Patescibacteriota > Minisyncoccia > Phycocordibacterales > GWA1-40-21 > Bog-1340. The sequence goes on along the minus strand of CAYPMZ010000002.1, from coordinate 17,648 downwards.
GATAATAATCAACGGTTTGGAAAAGCTGGTGCAGATAGACAATGATATAATAAAATTCAGCAACGACACCTCCGTCCTTTTTTCAGATCTGGCAGAATACAATAAGACGATGAATGATATCTTATTATCACTGGGCACAATAGACGGTATTCTTAAAATTAATAGGCAATAATATGGGTATGAATCTCCAAAAATCAAATATCAAAAAAATATCCGGTCTGCTCATCATATCTATTTTGGCTATTAATTTTTCTTTTTTTACATTTAACCAGACGGCGAGTGCCGGAGCAATTATTGCTGACGGATTTAGCGACGGAATAGAAGTTGATCCAACCACATTGTTTTTTCTTACATCAGGCCAAACCTATTTTGATACAAATACACCGATTCCCGCTCAACATTTGACAGAAACTACGCAACAAGATTTTTGGACTGTGGCATGGAACGAAGTAGCCTATCCTGCACTATTAGAATTACTAAAACAAACCGCGATAAACCTTATTCAACAAATAACTGAAAAAACTGTTGACTGGATACAGGGCGGTTTCCAGGGCAATCCCGCATATGTGTCACAACCGCTTAAATTTTTGGAAAATACCGCGGACGCAACGGTTGGGGATTTTATATTTAACAATCCGGATCTAAATTTCCTCTGCTCGCCCTTTCAAATACAAATAAAGCTGGCTTTGGGATTAAGTTTCCAGACTTTTAGAAGCAGAATAAATTGTACGCTTTCCGGAGCAACACAAAATATCCGAAACGCCATAGGCAATGCAAGCGCAAACATTAATGTCTGGGATAATTGGATTCAAACGACAACAAATCCGCAAAATACTCCGATAGGAGCGTACTTGATAGCGCAAAGCGAACTTAGCGCCACAATCGGAAACAAACAAATTGATCTGCAGAAACAGCTTGACCAAGGATTTGGAGCTTTAGCGTACGAAGAATGTACCGGAACAAGAACGCCCAAAGGGCAGTTCGGGCCGCCGGAACCTTATACTTTTAAAGGTTCAAGATTTTATGAGGAACAAACGAGAGACAATAACGCTTATACTTATGGAGCCGTAGAGTGCGAGACCAAAACTCCCGGAGCCGTAATTACAAATATGCTCGGATTCAAAGCAACGTCGGATCAAAGGATGAACGAGCTACAAGGAGCGCTTGGAAATAGTATAGATACAATTCTTAGCTCATTAGCAGCCGCACTTCTTCAAAGGGGCCTTGATCAGCTAACAAATGGAGTACTCGGCGATAACAACTCATCAGGGAACGTGCAGTACAGGTTAAGATTAGGTTCGTTGTCTGCTCAAACTCAATCAAATTATAATACAGCTATAAGCAACATTAATTCCACCGGCCGCACAAATCCAGCCAGCATATTTGGACAATATAATGGTATTTTCTCAAGTGCGCCCCAGACAAACACCGCGACAAATATCGCTTCAAGCGGCGCATCTTCAAATTTTATTCTTTTTCCAGGGACAACTCCTGCCTTAAGCAGTGGGGTAGCTTATGTTCCTTTCAGTCAAGGTTTCAATCAATATTCTGTACCAAGCAATATTTCAAGTGCCCTTGATCCTCAAAAAACAAATGCGCTTTCAGGCATCAATTATTATTTAAATGCCGAAACTGCGTATCAAAGCACTTTGACACAAGCATCAACAACTCTTGAAGAGGCAAGGGCAGTCTTTGTGAAAGCCATAAGTTGCAATGTGAGCTATAACTCTTACCTTGCCGCCAATCTGATAAATTCAAATGTGGTTCAAAATATAGATGGCATGGTAAACACCGATTCTTACAGGACTCTGGCCCAAATACCTTGGAATCTGGCAGCAATAAGAAACTGGATGGATATTTCAAATGCTCATATCACTATCCTAAACACGGCAAAAAGCGGAGTTAATGCCGCCACAACCCCAGCAGGAATTGTAAGCGCCATGACTTTAGTAAATTCAACTTCATTTAATACCGATCCACAAACAAGCATGATAACCAACATTAAAACTTGGCTTCGCGGAGTGCGCGATGCATATTCAACAGCGCAATGTCCGATAAATCTGGATAAAATACTGGCTTCAACAACCGCAACATCAATAAATTTATCCGGTTATGTCTTTAATACAAATCTTACAATTGGAAGCACGGGTCCCGATGTTGTGGCGCTTCAGCAGATTCTCATCAGCCAAGGATATCTTGTTATGCCTTCGGGAGTAAGTCTCGGATACTTCGGCAATCTGACAAAAGACGCTGTTATAAAATATCAGACGGCAAAGGGCATCAGCCCGGCGTCTGGTTTTGTCGGTCCGATAACGAGAGCTTCGTTGACATCAGATGCCGCTTCAATGACAGCGACAAGCCCCACAACATATTAAAAAATAAAAATGAAAAGTTTTTTTACAAAATTCGTTGCATCAATCATATTTGCCGTCATACTTTGCGGTTTTTTCTATTTTGATGTTACAAAGGCAGTCGCCGAAACGCTTAGGACCGATTATCCGACAAACTTACCAACAGATTCATCAATAAACCCGGACCTTGCCACAAGAAACCGTCAAACAAATTTAATAAATGAAAAATTAAATCTGGAAAACGCTATTAAAAATAGTGGAAATCCTGCCACAGCCGAACAACAAGCGAGATTGGATCAGCTCGAAACGGAATATAAAAATATTGGAGCGGGCATTAACGCTCAGTCAGCAAGACAAAACTTCATTACCGGCGTGGTTACAGGAGGCGCAGACATTGCTGCCAAAATAGCCGGAGGAATTGCATCCGGTCTGGCATTTACCGTCCAATCAGTCATTATATATGTACTTGAACTTACTATAACTCCCATAGTTTCTTTTTATCTGGCTGTGTCGGGAAAGGTATTGAATTTCACGGTGCAGTATACGATATATGGCGGTTTTGGAAATTTCTATGAAACAATAAAAGCTGTGTGGGTATTAACGAGAGACATGTTTAATATCACTTTCATTTTTATGCTTCTCTATATTGCCATCAGCCAGATTATCGGATCTGCAGGCATCAATATAAAAAAGATGCTTGGCTCAATCATTATTTCCGCCCTTTTAATAAACTTTAGTTTATTTGTATCAAGAGTCATTATTGATGGCGGCAATATGATTGCAAATGTATTTTTGAATCAGATAGAGGTGATAGCGGACCCCGCAAATGGTATTTTCCAAAAACTTGACAACACTCTTAACACGGCAAATCAAATTCAATTGAGTGAAAGAATTGTGGGTAAGCTAGGTCTTCAATCATTTCTTGATCCAGGATCCGAACTTCCTTCAATAAGCACTCAGCAGGCCATTAACTCCGTTATAAAACTTCTTCTTTTCCTCATAACATCTTTTATGTTTACATTTATGGCACTCCTCTTGCTAGGCAGATTTGTTATGTTAATTTTTCTTATGGCAGTATCCCCCATAGGTTTTATCGGCAGCTTTTTGCCAAAATTCGGTCAAGCTTCAAAATGGTGGTGGGGTAGTCTTATAGATCAAACGCTAGTAGCGCCTGTTTTTATGTTTTTTATGTTGCTTATAATAAAACTTGCAAGTAATCTACCAAAAGCCAGCGGACTGAACATGGTGAGCTATTTTAATTACATCTTTTTACTGTTTCTCATATTCAAAGCGATAAGCATAACAAAAGGTTTCAGCGGAAAACTCGGCGGTTTTGCGGATCAGATCGCAAGCGCTGCCACAGGATCTATTTTGGGAGCAGCTACCGCGGGATCATCCAATCTCCTCCAGCAAACTATCGGTAGAGGGGCTGCAGCAATTGCAAGCAGTGATGCTCTAAAAGCTGCAGCGGCTAAAAGCGGCGTAACGGGGGTCGCGGCAAGACTTGCTCTTAAAGCTCCTATTGTTGGTGTTGGCAATCTTTCAAAAGCAACTTTTGATATAAGAAATGCTCCGGGCGCACAAAAAACATTCGGTCTGATAAAAAGCGAGGGCGGCGTGGATATTGCCGGCGGGTATGCAAAAGGCGCAAAAGGCGGTTTTGTAGAGAGCAAAGAAGCTTACGCAAAAGCGCAAACAGAATTTGCAAAAAGCCTTAAGAGAAGCGAGGAGGACACGAAAGAAGAAGCCATGCAAACGGTTCGCAAGAAACAGGAAGCTGAACAAAAAGAAAGGGAGGGGCAATTCAAGAAAACTCAAGACGAGATTATCGTGGCTAAGGACAAGACTCAGGACGAAGTTAATGAGCTGACAGCAAAGCTAGATGGGGCGAAAATAACTGAAGATCCGGAAAAAATAAAACAAGCCGAGGATAAACTCAAGAAAAAGAAAGAAGAACAAGCAAATCAAGAGAAGGAGTTTCAAGAAAGAGAGAGGCAGGCCAAGGAAAATTTGGATAAAAAAGCCGAGGAAGCCAAAAAGGGATTTGATGATCTTGTAAAACAAGAACAAAAGAACCTTGCGGGTGAATACCAGAGAAGGTACGCAAATGTGGAAGAAAAATCTACTCTGGCCGGCGCAAGCACTGTAGGAAATATAGCCATTAAGACTGCGGGAGTAGTCGCAGGTTTGAGGGCTGGTAAAGAATACAAAGATATTGAAACGATTACGGCTTACAATAAAGCTGCCGCCGAAGCAATCAGAAAACAAGCAAAGGGCAAAAGCACCGCGGACGAAGCAAAGGAGCTGCTAAAAAAGATAGAAAAAGAAAAGGAGGAGGCGGAGGGTAAAAAAGAGGAAGAGAAAAAGCCCGAGGAGAAAGCTGAGGCCAAACCGGAAGAAAAACCAAAGGCTCCTTAAAAATTATAAAAATGGATGAAAAGACACAAAATATAATATCCGAGCAATTGAAAACTATTCCGCAAGAACTTCGGGATGCTATTTTGGCTGTGGATTATCTTTTGAAACTTCAAACAATCACCAAAAACAATAAATTGATGGTTGATCAGGCAGGAGAGCTTGAAACGGAAACGACTCTTGTCATGCTTGGACTTGAACCGCTTGAAGATTATGTGGATAATCTTGTTAAAAATGTAGGCTTACCAAAAAACCAAGCTCTTATCGTGGCCCATGATGTTAATGAGTCAATTTTTAAGGGAGTCAGAGAAGCTCTGAAAAAAATAAATGAGGAGGCTATAGCGGCGGAAAATAAAGCAGTTGCCCCAAATGAACCGACAAAAGAAGAAATTCTTTCAAGAATTGAGATGCCGGAAAATATAAAGACGAAAGAGGAATCCATTTCTGTCAGCTCGCTAAGATCAAATGCCGGACTGGCAGAAGCCCCCGCAGACTTAGTATCAAGGGGAGTAGAAGTAAGAAAGGAAATATTACCTGAGATTGAACCTGCTTCGATCTTGCCAAAAACAAACTCGGAAATTACAAATACTTCACCTCTTCAAAATATAGTTCAATCAAAAATGGAAAGAGAGGTGATTGTTCCCAAGAAAATAGTTGTTGTGGAAGAAAAAGCGAAACTTCCCGAAAAAGAAACTTTAAAAACAATGGGGGATCCTTATAGAGAGCCGATAAGCTAATTCAATGCAATTTCAAGTTCCACAATTTATAGAAATAGAAGATAAAATATTCGGTCCCCTGACCTTAAAGCAATTTATATATCTGGCGGGCGGAGCAGGAGCGTCTGTCGCTTTGTGGTTTTATATGCCTTATAAAATATTGGCGATATTATTTATAATTCCGATCGCGGCTTTTTCTCTTGCTCTGACTTTTTATAAAATAAATAACAGGCCGTTTATAGATACTGTCGCCTCGGCTTTTTACTATTATGTCGGCGGGAAGCTCTATATATGGAAAAAAGAAGGGAAAAAACCGGAAAAACAAGTTGCTGATCAGACAGGAAAAACAAAATCAGCGCTTTCTATCCCCAAAATATCCGAGAGCAAATTAAAGGATCTGACATGGAGCCTGGATATAAAAGAAAGTTTAAATCCAGTCACTAGAGAAACAGGAAATGAGTAATTAACCCAAAAAGTGTCATGTTTTATGTTTTTTGTGTATAATATTGCAAATGGCCGTTCAAAAAGCAACACAAGATTTTGTTCCTATAAAAGAAATTCGCGATGGAATAGTCATATTGAAAGATGGCTCAATGAGAGGGATTGTTATGGCTTCGTCTGTAAACTTCGCCTTAAAATCCGCGGACGAACAGCAAGCCATAATTCTTCAATTTCAAAATTTCCTCAATGCTTTGGATTTTTCAATACAAATATCAATACAATCAAGAGAGCTTGATATAAGGCCCTACATTGCCATGCTTGAAACAAGATATAAAAATGAGCTTGGCGATCTGATGAAAATACAAATTAAAGAATATATACAATTTGTCAAAAATTTTGTGGACCAGACAAGCATTATGACAAAAACATTTTTTGTCGTCATTCCTTTCTCTCCGATAGCCATAAATGCCGAGACGGGAGTATTAAATCAGCTTGTAAATAAAAAGGGGGCGAAAGAATCGCCAAAAATAAGCAAAGATCATTTTGAGGAAAATAGGACTCAACTTGAACAAAGAATGGGATCTGTGTCCCAAGGCCTCACAAGATGCGGCATCAGAAGCATTCAGCTCGGCACGGAAGAAGTTGTTGAATTATTCTATAAGACATTCAATCCGGGCGATCTGGAGAAGCCGATTATTCCGGCATAAATAAAATATTATGAGCATATTAGGCGACATTTTTAAAAAGAAAGGAACAGAAGAGCAATTGACCTCATTTCTGCCTCAGGAAATATATGAGGCCGGTGTTTTGGAATTGCAAGACATTATCGCGCCGTCAGCTCTCAAGGTGACTCCCAAAGAATTAAACCTTGGGGAGAAAATTGTCAGAACTTTTTATGTCATTTCGTATCCGCGCTTTCTATCTGAAAGCTGGTTCTCGCCAATAATAAATTTGGATAAAATTTTCAATATTTCCATATTTATTCATCCGATAGACACAGTGAAAGTTTTGAGACAATTCCAGAAAAAAGTTGCCGAGGTTCAAAGCCAGATCAATGCCAGAGAGAAAAAGGGGCTGGTAAGAGATCCGGTGCTTGATACCGCATATCAAGACCTTGAATCATTGCGAAATAATCTTCAACAAGCCCAGGAAAAGCTTTTTGATGTCGGACTCTATATATCTTTGTATGGCGACTCGGAGGATGAGCTTGATAAAATAGAAGCGGAGGTAAAATCAATACTTGAATCGCGCCTTATATATGTAAAGCCGGCGCTTTTTCAGCAAGAGCAGGGATTTAAAAGCGTTCTGCCTATCGCAACTGATCTCATTGAAGTCCACTCCAAGCTGAATTCTTCTCCTCTTTCAAGCATTTTTCCATTTGTTTCTTTTGACCTTACATCAGACAAGGGAATTCTTTACGGCATCAACAGGCATAATGCCAGTCTCGTCCTTTTTGACAGATTTTCTTTGGAAAATTACAACTCCATAACTTTTGCCAAGTCCGGCTCGGGAAAATCTTACCTGACAAAGCTGGAAATCCTCCGAACTTTGATGTTTGATACTGATGTTATCGTTATTGATCCGGAAAAAGAATACGAGTTTCTGGCTGAAGCCACCGGAGGAAAATCTTTTTCAATATCATTAAATTCAAACAGCCACATCAATCCCTTTGATCTGCCCATGCCAAAAGAAGATGAGTCGCCGTCTGATGTTTTGAGAAGCAATATCATAAATCTTGTGGGCCTTTTCAGAATAATGCTTGGAGGACTCACTCCAGAAGAGGATGCCATTATAGACAGAGCAATTTCTGAAACATACGCCCTCAAAGACATAACTGCGGATTCGGATTTTGCCAATATTGAGCCACCGCTTCTTTCAGATTTTGAACTTGTTCTTACGGGAATGAAAGGGGCCGAATCAATAGTCCAAAAACTTTCAAAATATACTAGGGGAACATGGGCCGGCTTCTTGAACAGGCCGACAAACATAAATATTAATTATAAATTTGTCGTTTTTTCAATCAGAGACATGGAGGATGAGCTAAAACCGGTAGCGATGTATCTGATCACTCATTATATTTGGAACGCTATAAGAAGAGTTACTAAAAAAAGACTGCTTGTCATTGATGAGGCCTGGTGGATGATGAAATCCGAGGATACAGCATCGTTTTTATTTTCTCTGGCAAAAAGAGGCAGAAAATATTATCTCGGCCTTGCTACCATAACCCAAGACGTTGAAGACTTTTTGAAATCGCCCTATGGAATGCCTATCGTTACAAACTCTTCTATACAAATCCTTCTTAAACAGTCGCCGACAGTCGTTGATAATCTGCAAAAAGTGTTTAATTTAACGGATGAAGAAAAATATCTCCTTCTTGAATCAGATGTGGGGGAGGGAATATTCTTCGTAGGCCTTAAACACGTTGCCATTAAAATTATCGCCTCCTATACCGAAGACCAGATTATTACATCGGATCCATCCCAGCTTCTAACAATAAAAAAGGCAAAAGCGGAGCTTAGCATGGCTGCAGGACTATAAGAGGAAAAATCGCTGTTTGTGTTATAATTTGTAGCAATATGTCAGGTTTTTTTAAAAAAATAATTCGGATATTGCTTGTATCAATTTCTCTATTGGCTTTTCAGAATTATCTCGCCCTCGGACAAGCAATCTCGTCTAACGTGGATATTGTCGTGGAGCCGGCTTCTTATGTTCCTCAATTTTACGAAGGCAAACCGCTTTTTGCCAATCAGGGGACAGCAAGAATAATAGCCGTGCCAAATGTAATTGTTGATGGGAAAAAAATCAGTTCAAAAAATCTGACATTTAAATGGACGCGGGACGATGTTGTTTTTTTATCAGGCGCAGGCAATGATTCAGTAACGATTAGCGGAAATATTCCAATAAGAGATATAAATATAGGCGTGAAGGTTATGAATTCTTCAGGAGATATTCTTGCTGAAAATTCAAAAACAATATCTGCCAATAATCCAAAAGTACTATTTTATGAGAACAGTCCTCTTTATGGGGTGCTGTTGCACAGAGCTCTCGTTGGAAATTATTCTTTGGGCGGCAAAGAAGAATTAAATGTCATAGCCAAACCATATTTTTTTGATGTTAAAAGCCAAGATGGAAGCGATATAGATTATAAATGGTCCGTAAACGGAATTCCCATCAGCTTATCCGGCAAAAAAAATGAGATTCTGCTGAAACAAACAAATACCGGAGGGGCCGGCTTCGCTAACATATCTCTGGATGTAAACAACCTTTCAAGAATTTTCCAATTCGCAAATGCTTCGTTTGGCATAAATTTTGGACAGTAATATGACAAGAAAAAATACATTAATTATTTTTGCAGGATTTATCTTCTCAACGGGATTAGTCTTTGCCGCAGACTATGTTCCGCTTGAACCCGGCGCTTTTACCGGCGTTAAGACCGATACCGGAGGCAACCTCGGGGTTTTTCTTGGACAAGTATTCAATTGGGCGATAGCCATAGCCGTCGCTTCGGCCCTTGTAATGATAATCTGGGGAGGAATAGAATATATGACGACAGATTCCTGGTCCGGAAAAAATGACGGCAGAACCAAAATCCAAAACGCCCTTTTAGGTTTGGGCTTGGCCCTTATTTCTTGGCTTTTGCTTTATACCATAAACCCAGAGCTAGTTAATTTTCAAAACAATCAATTGATAAACCCTTCTGGGACATCATCACAATCCGCCATTAACGGAGTATCTGGCGCAAACAATGGTGCTGGTACAAATTCTAGCGGCGTAATCGGCAATTTTTCGTATCCTTCCGGAAATACTGCCGGGGCAAGCTCAAATAGCGGCGGATCAGTGAGCAACACTGCTCCTTGCGATAATTGTGTAGACATTACAGGCCAATTAGCTATTAAAAGTGGAATACCCGGCTATGAATTGAATCAGGAGCTCGCATCCAAGCTGGAAGATGCTTTGGCGGGACAGCCCGTGCAAGTGACCGACGCATACCCTCCGGATCCGACCATTTCCCGTTCTTCGGATAATTGCCATAACAATGGAACCTGCGCAGATGTTAATTTTACAAATCAATCGACAAGCGTAAATGATGTAAGAAACTTATATGACAGGTTAGTAAGCGAAGGGCTCAATCCTTCCTACGAGGTGGTTGACATAAGCTCGTGTCAAAAATATAAAGACATTGCGGGTCTCGTATGCACCTCTTATACTTCAACCACCAACTCGCATTTTCACGTAAGCATATAAATAATAAAAATGTCTAAAAGAAATTCAATAATCTTAATACTTCTGGCTTTTATCCTAATAATGGGGTCGTTAATCTTTTATTATTTTTCAAACGGCAACACTCCCGCGCAAAATCCCCAAAATATCACCCCGGCGCAGGGCAATCTGTTTGGCAACGCTCCAAGCAATGCAACAAATATTGTTTCCACAACCACAGAAGAACAAAATCAGGCCGCCGGTCCGGTTAAAAATCCGCCTCGGCTCGCCCAGATTTATAAAAATCCGACATCCGGCTCGGTATTTTTTACAAATAAAAACAATTTAAACGTATTGCGATTCATAAGCAGGTCAAGCGGCAATGCTTATGAATATCTTCCGTCATCAGAAACTATGGAGCCCTTAAGGATAACAAACACTACGATACCAAAAATTCAGGAAACGGTCTGGTCCGTCACTGGCGACAATCTTGTGCTTAGATATTTAGATTCTATTTCCGACAATATCGTAAGCTTCTCGGCAAAAATAATGTCAGGCGTTGGTACAAGCAGCGCATCTGCCAATACGGGAGAAATAACCGGAACCTTCCTTAACCCCAACATAAAAGAATTGGTGATAAATCCAAAGGGCGATAAAATTTTCGGATTATTGGAAAAAAATGACAAGACAGGAAGTTATGGCGTGCTTTATTCTTTTAACAACACGAGTAAAAAACAGATTTTTGATTCGCCTATATCCTTCTGGAGAATCTCTTGGCCGAAAGAAAACATTATAACTTTTACAACCAAGCCTTCATATCTGGATTTTGGTTATCTGTTTTTCTTCAATATGCAAACTGGAGCTACGGAAAGAATTTTGGGGGACGCCTTGGGAATGTCCACTCTGACAAACAGCGATGCAAGCGAAGTCGCCTACTCAAGAAGCCAAGACAATTCTTTTATCCTTGATATATATGATGTGAAGAATAAAACAAATAAAGATTTTATACCGACCTTGGCAGACAAATGCGTCTGGGGTATTAAAAATACTGATATCTTATACTGTGCGGTTCCTCAAAACATACCTGCTGGAGCATATCCGGATGATTGGTATCAGGGCCTCACGTTTTTTTCAGACAATATATGGATGATAGACGCAAAAACGGGAGCGACAAAACTAATATACCAGATAGGATTAAATGAAAACGCAAATATAGACGCTGCTGATTTAAAAATCAGCAATGACGATCAATATCTGGCATTTTCAAATAAAGCGGACTTAAGTCTGTGGCTGTTGAAAATAGGGGAATAGCTATTGGCTAAACAGCTATTCGATGTATTTTATTACGACCCTTCTGTTTCTTCCTTCACCGACAGATTCTGTTTTAATGTTTGGTTGATCTGAAAGCGCTCCATGAATGACTAATCTTTCATAAGATGACATCGGCTCCATTTCAATATTAGACTTCATATCTCTTGCTCTGTTGGCAAGCATTCCTGCTTTTATTTTTAATTTTTCTATCATAGATGTCCTGTAGTCGTTCACATCTATTGAGAAATCCGGCGATTCTTCAAGCCCTTTTCCCGCAATCCTTCTTATTAAATGAGTCAGTGCCTGAAAAGTCTCTCCATCCTCTCCGATAAGCAAGCCTGATTCCGGAGTTTTGATTATAAATATTTTTTTTCCTGTCCCCGGCTCTTCTGTTACATCAACAGAATCAAATCTGATGTTCATAGATTTGATAAGATTTTCAATTAAAGCTTTTGTATCAGAGTTTTCCATAATTTTTATGCTTTGACTAAGCTGTTTTTTCTTCTTATATAAAGTTCCTGTCCTATTGCAAATATGCTGCTAGTTATCAAGTACAAAGATACCACAACAGGAAAATTCTGGGCGATAAAGAAAATGATTACGGGCATTATATATTTCATTTGCATATTCATGCTTTTGGCCAATTCATCTTTAAAAACCGGCATTTGCTTGGCATCTGTTTTTTTCACGGCATTTTTCGGCATAGTAATCTGCATCTGAAAAAATTGGGCTATAGCGGCCATAAGGGCAAAAATAATGCTTTTGCCCGCAACATTTACGCCCAAGAAATTCATGCCTATTGATCCGGCGCTCGGAAAGATGGTAAAAGAATATAAATCCGTGTGATTGATGTTAGGAAAACCGCCGTGAAGAAAAATGTAGTAAAGAGACATGAGCACGGGCAGCTGCAGGAGCATTAAAAATATTCCCGAGAAGGGGTTGACCCCTCTTTCTTTGTAAAGCTGCATCGTCTTTTCTGCCTGAAGTTTTTTGTCATCTTTATATTTAAGTTTAATTTCATTTATTTCCGATTCTATTTTTTTCATTTCAAATTGGGTTTTGACGGCTTTTTGAGAGAAGGGGAATAGTATGATTTTTATAAGACAAGTGAAAAGTACGACTACCAGGCCGACATTATGAAAGGGGATTATGCTGATAAAAAAGATGAGTCCGTTATAGAGAGGCAGGTAGAAAATACTGTTAAATATATAGTGCATAAAGCAATCTTATATGAAAGTTGCTAAATAAACAAGATTTGAAAAATCGCGCGGATTTAAATTAAAATCCGGATTTTTTGAGAATCTCCGAAACGTCATTTTCTATTTCAGAATAAGAGATCTTCTTTTCATTTTTTTTAGGAAAAAAAACTATGACTTTATTTTGAGCCGGCTTTATTTTCAGCAAATTTTTCTCTATTGAGGCGCTGATTTTTCTTTTGAGGGCGTGTCTTCCAACTGAAGTTTTTTCAATTTTTTTGGATATAACTATTGCAAACCCCGGTTTCTCTGCATGATTTCTGGAAACTTTTGCGTACAAAAACATTCCAGAAACTGTGATTCCGGTTTTTATAGTTTTTTCTATATCGGTCCTGCTGGCTCTGTATTTTCTTGAGAGCATGGAGTTTTTTAACTAGAAAGCAAAGATTGCTTTGGTATTTGAATTTTCCACTAGCAAGCGAGCCTTTAGACTGTTAATTTATGTCTTCCCTTTTGCCTTCTTCTCTTTATGGTATTTTTACCATACTTGCTTCTGCTTCTTACTAGAAAACCGTGTGTTTTGGCTCTTTTTTGCTTTTTTGGCTTATATGTAAATGACATAATAAAAATAAATTAAAAACTAAAAACGAAAAGTGTAAAATAAATGTCTAAATCTGCTTAAATAACACTATAACTTAAAATCATCCTAAAAACAAGTCTGTTTGTGTTTATTTTTGGGTATAATGGGATTAGATTTTGTTTTGTGTTTTAAATTTTAGTTTTACACTTTTCACTTTTATTTTTAAATTTTGATATAAACATTTTGTAAACAGCTTATAAACAAAAATAAATTTTAATTACCAACTCTTTCAACTTATAATTCAAGCCGTGGTCCCGTTAGAAGCCGCGATCGCTTGTGAATAATTAACAATATATGATGGTCAAAAAGATTTACGTTACTAATATAATTTATACAGAAAGCGAAATGATCGCGATCTGCTTCTAACGGGATGGTAGAAAATAAAACACTCTGGAATAATGTGCTGGCTCAAATAGAGCTTACTA
>CAYPMZ010000002.1:0-3853 GCA_964412245.1 uncultured Candidatus Saccharibacteria bacterium | reverse complement strand
ATGGTAGAAAATAAAACACTCTGGAATAATGTGCTGGCTCAAATAGAGCTTACTATTTCTAAAGCAAACTTTAGTATGTGGTTTAAAGACACATACATAATTAAGCAGGAAGATAGCACCGTATATCTCGGCGTTCCGAATGTTTTTGTCAAAGATTGGCTCATAAATAAATACCACAAGGATATTATTAAAAATTTAAGGAATTTCGGAGAACATATAAGAAATGTAGAGTATGTGGTTTCAAAAGAAGAAAACAAGGCCCCAGCCAAAGAAATGCCGGCAAGCGGAAGCGAGCTCCCCCTTAACGATTTTTATGTAAACAAAGAAGATAATTTGAACTCAAAATATACTTTTAAAACCTTCGTGGTCGGCCCATTCAATGAACTCGCTTATGCCGCATCACAGGCAATATTAAAAAGAGTGGCCACATACAATCCTCTTTTTATATTCGGAAGCACAGGCCATGGTAAAACACACTTGATCCAGGCGATAGGGAATCACTTCAAAGAAGACGGATCAGGTAAAAAAATATTTTATATGACATCCGAAAGATTCGCCAATGATTATCTGAACTCTTTAAATAACGGAGAAATAAACGTTTTCAAAGAAAAATACAAGAAATATGACGTGCTGATCATTGACGACATTCAGTTTCTTTCCGCCAAAAACAAAACTCAGGAGGAGTTCTTTCATCTATTTAACAGCCTTCATGACAGCGGAAAACAATTGATATTCTCCTCCGATAAACATCCGAACTTTATCGCAGATATAGAGGATCGCATAAAATCCAGATTTAACGCCGGCATGATATTGGAGATCCATAAGCCGGATTTTGAGTCAAGAATTCAGATTTTAAAGAAAAAATCTTCCCTGATGAATCTCAACATCTCAAACGACATGGTTGAGTTTTTGGCCTCCTCCGTAGACGGCAACATAAGGGAATTGGAGGGTATTTTAAACCTCATCCTCTGCCAGTCCCAGCTAAAAAACAAGGAGTTGAATGTGAACGAAATGAAAGAATTGATCAAAAACACCTCAAAACCAAAGAAAAACATCTCGGCCAAGGATGTCGTCAGGGTCACTTCCGATTTTTATGGCATAGAAGAGTCAAGTATTTTTGAAAAGGGCAGAAAAAAGGAGGTTATCAAGCCAAGACAGGTGATAATGTACCTTTTGAGAGAGGATTTTGACATTTCTTTTCCATCAATAGGGGACAAGGTGGGAAATAGGGATCATTCAACGGTAATTCATTCTTATGAAAAGATAAAAAATGAGCTGAAAATAAATTCGGAGCTTGCGCAAGAGATAGAAAACATACGTTCCATGTTAAAATAAGTGTTAACAACCTGTTTGTTTAAAACTTACAAACCTGTTGAAGAATTAGGGATAAAAAATTTAAAAGGGGTAATTAAAAAATAAGACACAAAAAACAAACAGTTGGTTTTTTAAAAAAATAAATTATATATACACAAAATAAGGATAGAAATCATATCAACATATAAACATTAGTAATAATAATTTAAAATATTTTATATAAAAACATGAAAATAGAATGTGTGAAAGAAAAACTCCATATTGCCGTATCAAAAGCCGAAAAAATAGCGGCGAAAAACGTAAATATACCGGTTTTATCTTGTTTATTGTTTGAAACAAAAGGAAACAATCTTATTATAAAATCAAATAACCTGGATCTCGGCCTAGAGATATCAATACCGGTAAAAGTTGAAAAACACGGCAAAGTGGCCGTTCCGGCAGGTATAATAAGCGGCTTTTTAAACAACTTGAGCGACGATAAAAATATTAATATAGAGACGGTGGAAAATATATTTAAAATACACACCCCCAATAGCGAGGCCAGCATAAAAACATTATCAACCGACGATTTTCCCTCAATTCCCAGAGTGGATAATGGCAAGGTTTGTAAAATAAGCTCCAGAGATCTGCAAAGCGGAATAAGATCTGTTATTTACAGCTCCTCCTTGTCGTCCGTTAAGCCGGAGCTCTCAAGCGTTTATTTTTATACTAACGAGGAGGGTTTTGTTTTTGTCGCCACAGATTCGTTTCGTCTTGCGGAAAAATCCATAAAAACAAAGAAAAGGGCCGATTTGCCCGGTGTTTTGATTCCTTTTAAGAACGCCTCTGACATTTTGAAAATTATGGACGGCACTGACGAAGAGATAGAGATAAACTCAACAAAAAACCAAATTTCCCTCACATTTGGCGGCGTATATCTGGTATCAAAAGTCGTTGATGGTATTTTCCCAGACTATAAGCAGATTATTCCAAAAGAAGAAAAGACAAGGGTTGTCCTTCTAAAGCAAGATCTGCTGAATTCCTTGAAGATATCAAACATATTCTCGGACAATTTTAACCAGATGAATATTAGCGTCAAGCCGAACGGAAAAAATATAGAAGTTAGAACTAAAAATGCCAATATCGGAGAAAATACGAACAAAATAGACGCGAATGTAAGCGGAGAGGGGGTAGAAGTGAATTTTAATTACAAATATATAGTTGACTGCCTGCCATCAATCTTATCGGACAGTGTTTCTTTGTCTTTTAACGGCATAAGCAAGCCCCTCATAATAAAAGGATCTTCGGACAACACTTTCATGTATCTGGTGATGCCTATGAATCGCTAGCAGTATACGAAAATTGTGCGAATGGCTACGAATGGCTACGAAAATTAAATAAAATCAATTAAAATAATGAGAGAAATCGGTGAAAAGTGCGGAGTATTTGGGATTTACGGAAAAGGTTTGGATGTAAGTCGTCTGACCTTTTTTGGTTTATATGCTTTGCAACATCGGGGGCAAGAAAGCTCGGGTATTGCGTCGTCTGATGGCAAGAAAATATCTTGTTATAAGAATAACGGCTTGGTTTCCCAAGTCTTTAACGAGCAAATAATAGAACAATTGCCAGGCTTTATCGCCGTTGGACACAATCGCTACTCAACCTCTTCAGGAACAAATGTTAAGCACGCCCACCCCATTGAGGTGTCGGACGGTAGCATAGCGCTTGTGCACAACGGCAACTTGCCGAGCGTTACTGAATTAAATGATTTTTTAAAAAACAGAGGGATTGAGCTTCGTGGAGTTTCCGACTCAAAAATAATAACCGAAGCCATTCACTCTTTGGTAAAAGAGGGTATGGATATTGAAGAGGCCATTGTTAAAATTTTTCCTCTAATGACCGGATCGTTCTCTATTTTAATAATAACCAAGGAAAAAATCATCGCTCTGCGCGACGGCTTTGGGATTCGCCCCCTTTCCATTGCTCGGCTTAACGGA
The DNA here is from genome assembly GCA_964412245.1 of uncultured Candidatus Saccharibacteria bacterium. Classification (GTDB taxonomy): domain Bacteria; phylum Patescibacteriota; class Minisyncoccia; order Phycocordibacterales; family GWA1-40-21; genus Bog-1340. The sequence goes on along the minus strand of CAYPMZ010000002.1, from coordinate 563 downwards.
GGATATGTTTTTTCTTCGGAAACTTGTGCATTTCATCCGATAGGCGCAACTTTTTTAAGAGATGTTAACCCCGGGGAGATGGTAGTTGTGGACGAACAGGGATTGCGAAGCAGACAAATAGTAAAAGGCCTGCAGAAACTGGATATTTTTGAGTTCGTTTATTTTTCAAGGCCCGACAGCAATCTGCTTGGCCAGTCAGTTTATGAGGTCAGAAGGAGATTTGGCATACAACTGGCAAAAGAGTACGTAATCGCGGCCGATGTCGTTATTCCCATACCGGAAACGGCAATACCTGTTGCAATCGGATATTCAAATGCTTCAAACATTCCCTTTGAAATGGGTTTGATAAAAAGCCGCTACATTCACAGGACATTTATTGAGCCGGAACAGCATATACGCGAACAGGGAGTTAAATTAAAGCTGGCGCCCCTTATAGACGTAATAAAGGGCAAAAGGGTGATCATTATAGACGATTCCATAGTAAGGGGCACAACATCCAGGCAAATAGTAAAAATTCTTTTTGAAGCGGGGGCAAAAGAAGTGCATTTTTTGGTCAGTTCTCC
>CAYPMZ010000001.1:32325-35986 GCA_964412245.1 uncultured Candidatus Saccharibacteria bacterium | reverse complement strand
AAAATAATGAGAGTGGTTGATTCCATAAAATACATTATAGCAAAAAGGCGAAAATATGCTAAAATTTAAATATGACAATACACAAAACAATCAAAGACGGCATAAAAGAAGCGATGATAAAGAAAGATGCATTTCGTCTAACTGTACTTCGCGGAGTCTTGGCTGCATTTACAAATGAGATGATTGCTAAAAAGCTACAAGGTGATGAACTTCCAGATGATGAAGCTATAGCTGTAGTAAGAAGACTGGTAAAGCAGAGGAAAGATTCCATGGATCAATTCACAAAAGGAGGGCGCATGGACTTGGTCAAAAATGAAGAAGCCGAAATGAAGATCTTGGACACATTCCTACCGCAACAAATGAGCAAAGACGAGATAATGAAAGTTGTTAAGGCGAAAAAAGCTTCTGCTGGAGAAATTGATAAAGCTAAGCTTGGACAATTCATGGGCGCGGTCATGAAAGAGCTTAAAGGGAAAGCCGATGGGACTATGGTAAAAGAAGCCGTAGAAGAAGCTTTTAAATAATTTCAATTGTGATATAATTTTTATGTCTAATGGATTTGAAAAAAGAGAGATTGCTCCGGAAGACGGAGAATCACAAAACGAAAATCCAAAGGAGGTGGTAAACATGGATGATGTTTTCACTAGGGCAGTTGCAACTCTTATCAGGCGAGAATCAAAAGACGGGATGAGCAGGCCAGACGCAATCAAAACAGTAGCTGCAGAGCTCGGTTTTGATGAAGTCGCTTTCGCTGAATGGCTTGCATCAGCTCCTCAAAGGCTTGAGAAAGAGGCTACCAGCAGGCAAAAAGTTCTTCGGAAACAAGGGCGAAAATACCATACGGTGCAAGAAGCACAGCAGTATCGAGATTCTCGCCCGGATCTGTTTGAATAGAGGAAATCCCATTCGATTTCCTCTATTTTTGTTTAAAGCTAAAAAAATGCTATATTGATTTTGTAATTAGAACTTTATAAACTTTTTACTTTATAACTTTCTACTTATTTTGGCTCCATCGTCTAACGGTTAGGACATAGCCTTCTCAAGGCTAGAATCGGAGTTCGATTCTCCGTGGAGTCACATTTCCTTGACATTATTTTCTTTTATCTATATTATCTTAATCTGAAAAACTGTTCTTAAAAGGAGGTCTGAATGCACCTGCATTTCGTGTGGTGGCAATGGATTCTCGCAATAGTGGGTCTCTCTTGCATCTTTATCTTCTTCCTATCAGCGCTCATTTCGAGCATGTATAAGGAGATGGACAGAGAAGCGGAGGAGGAAGAAAGGTTGAGCGGTCGTCCTGTTAGGACAAGGACCTAACAACCAAAAGGCCGGGTGATTTTTTACCCGGCTTTTTCTCTACCTGTTTTTCCATTCCTCATCCTGGCGCACGAGCAACTCTTTAGCTTTTTCTTTATTCAGTATTATTTCTTTCACAATACGTTCCATTCTTACAGACTGAGAACCCTTCACTAAGATAAAGTCATCTTTATGTATTAAATCTTTTATTTTTTCTCTCGCCTCAATTGAACTATCAAATGAAAAGATTTCTTTTTGATCCATTCCATTTTTATATGCTCCTTCAGCGGTTTTCCTGGATCTAATTCCCACTGTTATTAAAATATCACAATATTCTTTTGCTAACTTTCCTATTTTATGGTGTTCCTCCACAGAGTGCTTGCCCAGCTCCATCATATCTCCCAAGATTGCCACTTTTCTTCCCTTACCCTTAATTTCTCGCAATGTTTTTAAAGCTCCTGTTGCCGCAATTGGTGAAGAGTTATAAGTATCATCCAGTATTGTAGTATCTTTAATACCACTTAATATTTTCATCCTGCCTTTAGGAGTCTCATGGCTTAATAAAGATTGACTTGCATCAATTAGATTAATCTTCTGAGACAGAGCTACAGCCAAGCCAGCTAGAGACGAGTAGATATTTTGAATCCCCAAAGAACCTCTTATGGTAATTGGCAAGCTATTTTGTTCATATTCAACTTTAAAAGTTATACCTTCAGCTTTCTCATCTTTGTCATAATAGATCTTATAATCTGAAGCAATCAGATCTGCATTTTCGGAAGTCCCGTAAACGATTGATTTATTCTTTAAACTTTCCTTGATTTTCATGGAATCAATATCATCACCGTTAGCAATAAGCACTCCGTCTTTTTTCAAAGCTTCGGCCAAATATTTTTTTTCCCTGACCACTTCATCTCTGCTGCCGAAAAACTCCACATGAACAGGTACTTCGGCAAAAGCGGTAAGCACTGCAATATCCGGCTTAAGCCAGCGAGTTATGTTTTTTATGTCCTTTGGCCTGTCTGCGCCAACTTCAAGCACAAGCCATTTTGGATAATCATATTTAAAAATCAAAAGCTCAATACCGACAAAGATATTCTTAATCCAGGTTATAGGATTTGCCCAAGCATTTTGAACTCCCAAAATAGTAAGTGGAATTCCGATATCGCTGTTAAAACTCTTTTCGCTCTTTCTTATATGGAAAAAATCAGATAAAATGGAAAAAATGGCATCTTTTGTGGATGTTTTACCCACACTTCCGGTAACAGCTATTATTTTTGGCTTGTATTTTTTCAAAACCAAACCGGCTTCAAACTGAATGATTGAGGAAATTATTCGTTTAAAAAGATTTTTCATCTGTGTTTTATCTACTATATACCATATACTAAATACTTATACTAATTCTACCTGTCCGGCGGTATTTCATAATAATTTATCAAAAATTTTGCTATGTCAAAAAACGGTCCCGTTAGAGTTTTTGAGGCATAATCAATATTTTTTGGCTCAACTGTGTACAGGAATACCAGAAATCTTGGCTTATATGCCGGAAAATAACCAAAAAAAGAATGGAGTATTTTATCAGTGTAATAACCGCCACCTTCGTTTGCCGGTCTTGCGATTTGGGCAGTCCCGGTTTTTGCCGCGATGCTGTAGTTTTTTATTTTCATTGTCCCGCCGACAAGAGCCTCATCCACGACTCTGACAAGCATTCTTGATATTTCTTCAGAAGTTTCCTTTTTTAAGATTTGTTTTGCTTCGTCAACATAAGAAATATTTTTTGTCAGCCCGATTTTATAATTTATATTTTCTACGACATGAGGGATTATTAGCTTTCCTCCATTCGCAAGCGAAGACAGGGCGCGAACAGTAATAATCGGTGTCATTGAAATCCCTTGTCCGAATGAAGCGGTTGCATATTCAATCTTTTTGTCGTTATTAAGATTGTTTAATAGATTGCTGATATTGCCAGCCGCTTCACTTGGCAAATCTATGCCGGTTTCTGTTCCAATGCCGTAATTTTTCATATATTCCAGAAATTTTTCCTTGCCTAGAGCATTCATAACAAAGACTGCGCCGGTATTAAGTGAGTTGTTAAGCACTGCTTGCATATCAACAACTCCCCTGCCTTTTTTATCAAAGTTATATATTGTCTTTCCATCCATCTCCAAAAATCCTTTGTCATCATAAGTCGTTTTCGCTGTAACATCTCCATCATCAAGGCCCGCGGCCATTGTCAGCGGTTTAATGATGGAACCCATTTCATAAGCATCGCTTACAAGCGGATTAGAAAATATATTCACATTTTTCTCATCCTTAAAATTATTTAAATTAAAGCTGGGAGAAACACTCATGGCATATATTTGTCCGG
>CAYPMZ010000001.1:20340-32225 GCA_964412245.1 uncultured Candidatus Saccharibacteria bacterium | reverse complement strand
TTAAAATTATTTAAATTAAAGCTGGGAGAAACACTCATGGCATATATTTGTCCGGAATTTGGATCAATCACTATGCCTCCGGAAATTTTTGAATTCCATTTTTGATTTACATCAGAGACTGTCTTGTCAACATAGCCTTGGACTTCCGGATCTATTGAAGTGACGATATCAGCTTCTCTTCCGGAATTCTGTATAAAATTAGAGTTTATATTTGAAAAAATCTGCGCAAAGGTGTTCACATACAAGTTATTGCTATTCCTTTCTAGATAATCGTCATAATATTTTTCTAGACCGTATCTGCCTACCAGATTTTTGCCGCTATCATCATAGCCGACAAAACCTATGACATTGGAGCCAAGCTTTCCCCCGGGATAATATCGCCATTTTTCTTTCTCTATGATCAATCCGGGAAGTTTAAGATCACTTATTTTTTTAATATCTTCTTCTGAAACATATTGTGCTATTTCTTCGTAAGGATCGTCCTTTTTTGAAATCTTGGAGTAAAACAATGAGGCATCAAGAGGAATAATATTTGAAATTTCCTTATAATAAGCTTCCGTATCAGTCGCCAACTCTTTATTATTTAATGCTAAAATATAGCCGGTTTTCAGACTAGCTGCAGAAACTTGCGAATTATTCTTATCTAGAAAAAAAATATTCCCCCTGTCAAAAGTATCTACGGAAATACTCGTATATTGCCTGTCTGCCTTCTCACTATAAGTATCGCCATAAACTATTTGCAAGAAATATAGGCGAAGAACCATGATTAAAGCAAAAAAAACAAAAAAACAAAAAATTAACCTAATTCTTCCTTTAAAAGAATCGATTTTCATTGACTCTTACTTATAGATAAGGATAATGAAGTTTTATCAACTTGAATAAAAGCAAAATTGTTCCCTTTTGTATTGACAAATCCTTTAGATATTGCGAGTTCCTGTGTAATGTTATTTTTCATCTCCAAATATTGAAAATCCATAGAATTGACTTTGGAATTAAGAGATACCATTTCTTTCTCCATCTGATCTTGATATACAGCGTTTACAATCGTATGATTTACCAGAAAACCGTATAGAAAAAGGAGAAATGCAAACAAAGAGAACAGCGTCCAGAATATTTTCTTTTCTCTGTGTTCGATTTTTTCTATTTGGTTTTTAATTACTTGTGCTACCATTTTATTTAATTTTTTTCTATCACTCTCAATTTCGCGCTTCTTGATCTTGGATTGCTTATCACTTCATCTTTGCTTGGAACTATCGGCTTTTTATTTATTAGTCTTGCCAATTTTTCTTTTGATTTATCTTTAAAAAAGTTCTTGACCTCCCTATCTTCAACGCTATGAAATGAAATTATTGCCATTCGTCCGTTTTTATTTAAAATATTCCATCCATTTTCCATTCCTTCTTTTAATGCTCCAATCTCGTCATTTACTGCGATCCGAAGGGCTTGAAATGTTTTTGTGGCAAAATGTATTTTTCCTCTTTTGTATTTTTCAGGAACAGCTGTCCGGATTATTTCTACCAGCTCATGGGTAGTCTTAATTTCTTTTTTATTTCTAGCTTCCACTATCGCCCTGGCTATTTTTCTTGAATATATTTCGTCTGAATAGGCGTAAATTATGTCGGCAATATTTTCTTCACTCCAGTTGTTTAAGATTGTCTCAGCTGTAATTCTTACGTTTTTATCTTCTGAAAAAGTCATCTTTAACGGTTCATCGCGCTTAAAAGTGAATCCTCTTCCTGAACTCTCCAATTGATCTGATGAAAGGCCGAGATCAAGAAGTATTGCATCCACTTTCTGAACTCCCAGATTTTTCACGACTTCATCCATCTTCCTATAATCAGAAAGGATAAAATCATGCTTACACTTGGTTTTAGAAAATAATTTCTCTGCATTCCTAATCGCAAAATTATCCCTATCAGTGCCGATTATTCTTACTTTTCCGGCAAAATCAGAGCAGACTTTCATGCTATGTCCGGCTCCTCCAAGCGTCCCATCAAAATAAATAGATCCGGGCCTTAGATTAAGATTTCCTATCGCTTCTTGTAAAAGAACTGCTTTGTGCTCCATCTTCAATTAAATTACTCCTGCCTCTCCGAGTTTTTCCGCCAGCTGATCTGCTCTCTTTTCAATCACTGCTTTGTTATCTTTCCAATTTTCTTCATTCCATATTTCCACCCTGTCCTGAACTCCGATAATTGCCACTTTATTCTTAAGGTTTGCTCTCATAACTAAAAAATCCGGTAAAAGTATCCTGCCAATCGTATCCACCTCAACTTCTGTTGCGGAACCAAACATATATCTGTTAAAACTTCTGTTATTTGCCTGAAGCATTGAGAACCCAGAAAGTTTTTCTGAAATTTTTTTCCATTGCGCTAGCGTAAATATCCAAAGACAGTTATCAAGACCGGAAGTCACAATTATTGTTTTACCGAACTCTTTCCTGAATTTTACTGGTAAAGAGACTCTTTTTTTTTCGTCCAGTATGTGTATGTATTCGCCTATGAGCATAATGTAGTTATAAAGTTATAAAGTAGAAAGTTTTAAAGTTTTTTATTACTTCCCACTTTATCCCACTGAATACATATTTTATAGCACTTAATCCCACAATACAACATAAAGTTATCAACTAAATAAAATGTGATTAATTTAAAACATTTTAAAAATTAAAAAAGTAAATAAATGGCTATAAATAAACATATATAATAAAAAAACGCTCTTATAGAGCGATTTTTCTATTATTCCTATTTTAAGTTATCAACAGTTCAACATTATCCCTTTGGCTTCATAAAAGGGAAAATCTGAGCTTCTCTGATCGGTTTATCCGCAAGAAAACTAAATAATCTTTCCGATACTCCAAAACCGCATGTTGGCGGCATTCCGTATTCTAAAGCTTCAATAAAATCCCCGTCTATCATTTGAGCTTCTTCATCGCCAGATTCGCGAAGCTTTGCTTGTTCGGTAAATCTTTCCAGTTGATCTAGCGGATCATTTAGCTCGCTGAAACCCTTGCCCATTTCAGAACCGGCAAGTATGACTTGGAATCTTTCTACAAGATTCTTATTTTTCTCCATTCTTTTGGCAAGAGGCTCCATAAATACCGGGACATTTATTAGAAAGCCCGGACCAGCAATTTTCTTTCTGCAGTACTTCCAAAGAGAATCAACGGCCCTATTTAAATTTAATCCGCGCCTGTCATATTCTACTTTCAAATCAGCGAGCTTATCAGTTATTTCCTTTATATTAGTCTGGAGAACATTAATCCCCGTATTTTTCTTAATGATATCCACATAATCATAAGTTTCCCATTTTCCTCCAAGATCAATATCAAAACCTCTGATTTTAAATTTCAAAGTGCCAAAAGTCTCAATTGCTATATATTTATACATTTTTTCCACAAACTTCATGCCATCTTTATAATCGGCATAAGCCCAATAAAATTCTATCAATATGTAATCTTGCAAATGTTCTGAATCTGCGCCTTCATTTCTAAATACTCTGCCCATTTCAAATATTTTTGGGAAACCCGCAACCATAAGGCGTTTGAGCCAGAGCTCAAGAGAAATCCTCAAATAAGCTTCAGTATCATATGCATTATAATGAGTAATAAAAGGCTTAGCTTCTGCCCCGCCGGGAATATTTTCAATTACCGGAGTATCAACTTCCATAAAATCATTCTTCTCCAAGAATTTTCTGATTGAACTGAAAAATTTTGCTCTCTTTTCTACCAAATCTCTTGCTTCAGGATTAAAAATTATATCTAAATATCTTTTCCTGAATTTTTCTTCTTCATCCTGCAGACCATGCCATTTCTCCGGAAGAGGTCGCAAGCTCTTTGTGAGCATTTTCCAATCCGAAACTTGAAGTGTCTTCTCGCCTCTTTTTGTTATAAAAAGCTTTCCGTTTATTTGTATAAAATCTCCAATATCAATTGTGTTCTGGAAAAGATCAAATATTTTTTCATCCATCTCATCTTTCTTCAGCAATCCTTGAAAAGTCCCCGTGCCGTCATTGATATTAAAAAAGATAAGGCCGCCTTGTCCTCTGATGGACATTATTCTCCCGGCTAAATAAACATTTTCTTTTTTAGATATTTTTTCAAAATCGTTTGATACTTCATATAAAGAATAATCTTTTTTTGAAACAGCCGGATAAGGATTCATACCTGCTTTTTCAAGCAATTTAAGTTTTTCTATTCTTGTATTTCTTAATTCTTCAAAAGAGGACATCTGTTTAAAGTTTAATTATATCACACTTGTATTTCTCTTTCTGTAAGCGAGCGAGAATATTAAATTTTGAGAGCTACGGAGCGCGACGGTGCGTGGTCTTCTCGCAAATTTTCAGCAGAAAATTATGCGGATCTCAAAATTTAATATTCGAGCGAGCCTTTATTTCATCTCAATGAGCTTGTATTCCATGCGGCCCTTTGGTGAATTAAAAGAGAAAGACTCCCCCTTTTTCTTGCCCAATAAAGCGGCTCCGAGAGGAGATTGATTGGAAATCTTGCCTGCGGCCATATCGGATTCTGCAGAACCGACAATCATAAAAGTCTTCTTGCTATGGTCATCTTTCTTTTCAACAGTTACGGTGCTGCCTATCGCGGCATATTCGCCATGTCTGTCTTCAACAACGACAGAATTCTTCAATATTCTGTCGATTTTCGCTATCTCATCCTCAATATCAGCCTGCTGGGACCTTGCTTCGTGATATTCGGCATTTTCCGACAAATCTCCCAAGCCCCTCGCATAATCAAGGGCTTCTGCGACTTCTTTCCTCTTTACATTCTTTAAATTCTTGAGTTCCTCCACAAGCTCACCATACTTTTTCTTAGTCAGATATTCTTTTTTTTCCTCAGACATTTATATTTTGCCAATATATCGACTGGCGAATTTAAATTGATAAATTTTAATTAGCTTATCAACAATACATGAAAAAGTAAAGACCTACAAAACTTATAATATGCTTATTCATAGAGCTCAATTATAGACTTTTGCATTTACCGTAAACGAGCGAGGGTTCCTGTTTTAAAAATATTACGGAGCGCGGCGGCGCGAGTATAGCAAAAAATTAGCAGATTTTATGCGTGTTTTTAAAACATGAATCCGAGCGAGTCTTCATTTCAAATATTCCGGCCTGTTTACATTCATCCACTCAAGAACTTGCCGCATGACATATACTCCGCCAAGAGTATTTATTACAGGACCCTTTTCCATTATTATGGCAAAAGCATACTTGGGATTATCATATGGGAAAAAACCTGTAACCCAAGAATTTACGAATTGTTTCTTAGAACCAAGCTCAGCCGTACCGGTCTTTGCGCCAAGGGTCATAAAACCTGTTTTCAGTCCGGTAATAATTCCATCTTCAACGCCCATTTTCATCCCCTCCCGAACAGTTTTAAAATAATCTTTATCAAAACTTAACTGGCTAAAATTATTCGGATTGCCGCCTAGCAATATAGACGGCTCAAGCAATTTGCCTCCATTTGCAATACTGGCTACAGCTCTTACAACTTGTATTGGACTGACTTGAAAACCATATTGTCCGATTGAAGTATGATATGTGTCACCGATCCTCCAATCCTCCCCGTTAAAATTTTCTTTCTTCCACTGCGGATCCGGAATAACGCCGGAAACGCCTTTAAAAAAACCGTCGGGCATATCTTTTCCGAAACCAAAATCATTCATATACTTGTCTATAAGATTAATTCCAAGACCTTTTTGGTCTTGATAACCTCCGCCTATTTCATAAAAATATACGTCTGAAGAAACCGCAAGAGCTTTTCTCATATCAACATATCCTTGAACGCGCCAGTCTTTAAATATAGATGGATGAAGCGGATCATACGGGTTTGGCACCGAGATCGAACCCGTGCTTAAAATTTTGGTATAAGGATCAATAATTTTTTCTGATAAAGCGGCAATAGACATAAAAGGCTTGACGATGGATCCGGGAGTGTAAAGACCGTCTATTCCTCTGTTCAGAAATGGATTATTTTTATTATTTAAAAACTGACTTATCGCTTTTTCATTTGTGCCATCTGTTAAAATCTGGGAATCATATTCCGGAAAACTTGCAAGGGCAATCACCTCTCCGGTATTAACATCCATTATTACTCCGGCTCCTCCGGTAAAACCGACCATATCTGATAAATCTGCTATTGAAGTATAAAGCTTGTTTTGAAGAGAAGAATCGATAGAGAGTTTGATATCCTTGCCGTCAGTAGGCGGGCGAATAACACTTTCTGATTGTAATTTTTGATTTGCGTCAATTTCAATAATTCTAAGCCCATTTTGCCCAGCAAGAATATCATTATAAAATTTTTCTACGCCGTCTATTCCAATAAAATCTTCGGTATAATAAAAACCGGATTTATCTTTTGAAGGATACTTTAAATAGCCCAGAACACTAGATAGACCGGGAGTGTCATCGTAATATCTTTTGGCAAATTCAGCATTGTCGCTAGTTGCAATATTCCATGCTAATTTCTTGCCTAATCTGTCATAGATAGTGCCTCTGATTGTAAAAATTAATGTGTGCCTGAGGCGGTTATTTTCGCTCCTTTGCCAATAAACTTGTCCCTCAACAATCTGTAAAAAAAAAGATCTGAAAAAGAATAAGCTAAAGATTAGAGAACAAACGATTCCAAAAAATATGAAAGTTTTGGAAGAAATTGGTTTTTCAAGCCTTCCTTCAAACTGATCAACATTAAACTTAGGCAGATTTTCAGAATCCAAAAATATTTCGTCAGGATCTATGCTTTTTACCCTGTCTTTATAGGGATTATCCTTAAAAAAAAACTTTAATTTGTTGTACATCTTATTCTAAAATTATAAAATCAAAACTTCTACAAGCGCGGATAAAAAGTCAATGCCTTCTTTATTTTTAATGAAACTATGAAAGCGACGGTTATTATCAGAATAAAAAAATAATTCGGCCATATGCTGAAAATAGATCCTCCTCTGCCATATAATATATCTATGATAAAAGCCCAAAATATCGCTTCAATAAAATTGTCAAATATAAAAAATAAAACTACAAGCATCAGGCCTGTAATGTATGGCGGGAATAAAAATACCGATAAAAAAATCAGCGTATTTGAAAATAATCTATACATCAGCTTCTGTTTTTAACTATGACTTCAACCCATTTTAGCTCGCTCATGTTAACCATACTTTTAAATAATATGGTTTCAAATGAATCACTTTCTTTAGATTCAATTTTTTCCACAACAGCAAAAATATTAGCCGATATTGACGGCATATATATCGGATCCCCTTCTTTTATATCAATCCCTTTTGGCATCTCTATGCTAAAATTACCTCCGCCAATGCCAGTAACTTCTTTCTCTATATTATTTTGGCCAATTAGAACTTTTACTTTTTCACCTTCTGACGAATACAAGACAACCTTGGCAGAATCATCATATGCTTCCGAAACATAACCTATAAAATTATTTCCGTCTGCCAAAACTTTATCCCCAGCAGATATGCCATCTTTTGAGCCGGCATCAATTATTAAAGTATCGTATGGCGATAAATATGGTTTGACCAAAACAGCAGATAATATTTTGTTATAGCGAGAACTTCCTCTATTTAAAATACTTTTTAAATCTGTATTTTCTTTTTTCACAACCTCGGCAATACTTTTCAGTTCTTCATCGCTTTTTAGCTGTTCTTTAAGGTAATTATTTTCATTAATCAGCGATAGTTTTGATTTTAATATTTCCTGATTATCAGATACAAGAGAAGTTAGATTGTTTTCAATGCTCCAAAAAGGCGCCCCAATAGTGAATAATAAAAACTTTAAAAAAGAACCGGCAAAGATTAATATTATAAACAAAACAAAAATAGAAACTAAAAAAAGATTTTTCCTCTTGTTTCTTGGAGCATATTTATTATTTTTTGGGAGGAAGTTCATCTTCATTCTGAATTAATGCTTCTTTATAAAGTTCCAGATTTTCAATAATTATGCCAGTGCCTCTTGCTACTGCGGTTAGAGGATCATCAACAATCCTAACAGGTATTTTAAGATACTCGGAAAGAAGAATGTCCAAATTTTTTATAAGCGCCCCTCCGCCAAATATATATATGCCCCTTTGCATGATGTCTGAAAGGATTTCCGGTGGAGTAGTCTCTAGAACTACTTTAGTAGCATCAAGCAAGCTTTCTATTGAAGTTGACATCGCTTCCCTGATATCGCTATCTGTAATGATGACTTCGCGAGGCAAACCGGTGATTAAATCTCTTCCTTTTATTGGTGCTTCAAGATTTTCCCCGGCAACCACCGCGCCTATTGATATTTTGACTTTTTCAGCTGTCTTTTCGCCTATTAAGATTTTGAATTCATCTCTTATATAAGAAACAATATCATTATTTAATTTATCGCCGGCAACTTTTAAGTTTTTTGATTTAACAATTCCGCCCAAAGAAATAACTGCGATATCAGAAGTCCCTCCTCCTATATCTATAACCATGTTTCCAACCGGATCATTTATTGGAAGTCTGATACCTATGGCCCCTGCCATCGGCTCTTCTACTATATGAACCTCTCGCGCTCCGGCATTTTTTGTAGCATCTCTTACAGCGCGAATCTCAACATTCGTCACGCCGCTTGGCACGCCGACAACAACTCTCGGACCCAGAATTTTAGGGGAAAATTCTTCCGCTTTCCTTATTAAATATGCGATCATCTCTTCTGTAATTTCAAAGTCTGATATGACTCCGTCAATTAAAGGCCTGACTGCCATTATATGCTGAGGAGTTCTGCCAAGCATTTCTTTCGCCTGTTTCCCAATGGCCACCACTCTTCCGGTTTTTTGGTTTATCGCAACGACTGAGGGTTCGTTTATGATTATCCCTTTTCCGGAAAGATAAACGAGGGTGTTTGCCGTGCCAAGATCAATACCAATGTCATTGGAAAGATATTTATTTATTTTTTTTATGAAATCCTTAAACATTTTAATATTTTTTAACAAAATCAAAAAGCTCTTTTTCTTTTAAGATGGAAACTTTTCCGTTATCTCTTTCTTTTATTTCAAACTCTCCTTTCTCGATTCCTTTATCAGATATCACCACACGAAGCGGAATTCCTATTAAATCAGAATCATTAAACTTTTCACCCGCCCTCATATCTCTGTCATCATATAACACTTCTATGCCTAGTTTTGCAAATCTTTCATAGATTTCTTCAGCTGTTTTTCTGACTTTTGGATTTTCTGAAACAATTTCAATCAAATGCGCTTTAAATGGCGCGGCTGACACTGGCCATACTATCCCCTTATCATCAGAAATTATTTCAACAATCGTACCCATCAATCTTCCAAGACCAATGCCGTAACTTCCCATGACTACCAATTTTTCTTCACCTTTTTCATTCTTATAAGTCAGATCAAATGGTTCTGAAAATCTAGTTCCCAGTGAAAATATATTGCCCACTTCAATAGCTTTCTTTTCCACCAATTTGTCTTTTTTAAGACCTAGTTCCTTCACGACTTCGTCCGTATAAATCTCCTTGTTTATAGCCATTCCTTTGCTTTCATCAAGGTAAATGCTGTCTTCCCCGGCGCTAGTAATAACTTGAAATTCATGGGAAAATTTGGAAAACGAACCGCCTGAAGAAAGCGTTAAGTAAGTCAAATGGCCGATACCAACCTTATCAAAAATATTTCTATAAGCAACTTTCGCTTTTTCGTAAAATTTGTTATGTTCTTCTTCGTTTTTTGAAAATGAATATAGCGCCTTCCAATAGAATTCCCTTCCTCGGAGTATTCCGGATTTGCTTCTGGCTTCATTACGAAAAATCTCTTTGAAATCATAAGGATAAACAGGCAGGTCTTTATAAGAACTTATATATTGCTTCAATATATTTGAGTATGCTTCTTCATTGGTAAAAGACAAACCGACATCTGTCCCATTTTTTAATTTTGTTTTAAACCAAATTTCAATTGCCTCATCATTCCATCTATTTGATTTTTCCCAAATTTCTTTGCTTTGAATGATAGATGTCTTCATCTCCAGACCACCTATTTTATTCATTTCTTCCCGGATAATATTTTCTATTTTTTTAATTACTCTAAGGCCAAGCGGAAGATAAGAGTAAACCCCTGCCATTTCTTTATTTATAAAACCGGCACGGATCAAAAGATTGGCATTTTTTGAAACTTCATCACGCGGTCCCTCTTTGCGTGTCTTTGAAAAAAGTTTTGATTGCAACATATAATATGAATATTACCTTAATTTATAATAAAATCAAAGTCTTTAATCTAAATCAAATATAGGTAAAATTATCTAATTAATGCCAAAATATCTTTGTATGTTATAAAAATCAAAAGAAAAATTAGGAGGACAAAGCCGATTAAGTTTGTCCAGTTTAATATGGTAGGTTTTATTTTCCTTCTTATGGCAGATTCTATCAGGACAAACAGGACTCTGCCTCCGTCAAGCGCAGGAAATGGAACCAGATTCAACATAGCAAGATTTATTGATATCATAGCCACAAAACCAAACAGATATGATATCCCCATGCCGCTTGCTTGCCCAACCAAACTTGCAATTCCCACAGGACCAGAAATTCCGTCAAATATTCCGTCTTGCCCCCTTAACATTCCATATATAAATTTATAAATGCCGGTTGTAATTTCTTTTATCTCTATAATTGTTAATTTAAAGCCTTCATAAAAAGACTGAAAGAAACCAAACTTTATGGTACCTACAAGGCCCATGGAAATGCCAATAGCTTTCTTGCCACTAGATATTCCATTAATCGCCGAGACAATAGCACTGTTTATAGAATCCCCTCTTTTGTATACGATATCTATCTTTCCAGAACTCTCGGCTATTATTTTCTGCAAATCTTCCGCGCTTGGCAATTCTTCTTTGACTCTGCCAGATTCAATACTGATTATTTTATCACCTTCTTTCAATCCGGCGAGATCTGACGGTGAATCTTTCAAAACAGAGATTATCATTACTCCCGCATCTTGTGCTTTATCTCTATACTGTCCTTCTATTGGCATCAAAAGACCTATATTGAAAGCAATTGATATTAAAATCCAAGCAAAAAGAAGGTTCATAAAAATACCGGAAAGAAGAATGACGATTTGCTTCCATTTTGAAGCATTGACGAAGCTTCTTGCGCTATCAGGTCCAGTTAATGATTCATCATTTGGATCTTCACCGAAAATCTTCACGTATCCGCCGATTGGAATAAGATTCAGAGAATATTGAGTCTCTCCGTATTTTCTGCTAAAAATCCTTGGCGGAAAACCAATGGCAAACTCATCTACCCTTATGCCAAAAAATTTGGCGGTAAGAAAATGCCCCAGCTCATGAACAAAAATCAGAATAGCTAGGATTATTAAAAACAAAATAACCGTCATGAGTTGATTTCTTTCTCCTTCTTGGCAAACAAAGTTTCAAGATTTCTTCCGCTCTCGTCTATTATTTTCTGCATCTCATTTTTATATCTGAATTTATCGTCTTCGCCCATTCCCCCTTCTTTTTCTTTTTTCTCAATATCTTTCCAAGTATCATCTCTTAGACCTCTGAGATTCATCCTTGCGTCTTCAAGTTTTCCTTTGGATGTCTTTATAAGAAGAATTCTTCTATCTCCTGTAAGCTCAGGGAAAAATACGCGGACTCCTTTATCATCTGTGCCTACAGAGACCCCGAGGTTCGCAATTGTAATGGCTTTTTCTATTTCTTTTGATTGAGATTTATCATAAGGAGTAATTCTAATCACTCTTGCATCTTCTATGCCGATATTTGCAATTTGATTTATTGGCATCCTTACGCCGTAGACTTCCAATTGAACAGCGTCTAAAATGCTCGGACTTGCTATGCCCGTGCGAAGTGTCATATATTCTTTCTTGAGCCAATCTTCTATGG
>CAYPMZ010000001.1:0-20240 GCA_964412245.1 uncultured Candidatus Saccharibacteria bacterium | reverse complement strand
CTTGCTATGCCCGTGCGAAGTGTCATATATTCTTTCTTGAGCCAATCTTCTATGGACTTTGTTTTTTCTTTTAGAGTTTTAAAATCGTACATTTACCCTGTTAAATTAGATTTGATGTTAATACTCAAATCTTAATTTTAAATTATTTATGCTTGTAATATATGACCTATTATATACCATAACTTTATCTTCTTTAAATAAGATATGATTTCCTAAATTTAAAATCATTTAACAGGATAAATTATACCTTAGGAATAGATAAAGCCAAATATTCCAAGATCATTTTTAGAGAAGGAGACTGCTCGCTTGCATATTGTCGCATGTTTTCTAAATTCTCAAGAACGTCCATTGAAGTCCTGGCCTTAGTAGAAAATATTTCTCTTTCAAGAGCATTAAAGAAGTTCAGAATCTCAATCTTGCTTTCTTCTTCATTTGAAATGCTCTCCAAAAGTTCCTTTGCCATATCCATCCTGTCGCCAACATTTGCTTTCAAGAAATCTTTTGCGATTATCTTTGTTTCTCCCGCTCCTCCATGATTAATAATTAGAAGACGGGATTTTAACGTTGGTATTATCCCTCCTACACTCGGCAATATCATAAAAAAATGTGTTCCGCCTACCGGCTCTTCAAAAAGCTTCAGCATTGCATTCTGGGCTTTTAGAGTTATGAAATTTGCGCTGACTACAAATATTTTTCTTTCACCTGCTATTGGCTTATTTTGGTGAAGATCTTTTAATTTCCTGCTATCTTCAATGTCTAAAACATCATATTCGCCGTAATAAAAATCCGGATTCCCTTCAATCGTAAAATGCAATTCATCCTTTAAGAATTTGTGTAAATCAGAAAGTACCGACTGATTATCCCCGACTATGCAGTAAGCGTGATGGAGATTTTTATCTTTTGTATAAAGATTCATACAGATATAATAGCCGATTAATCAGAAAATTGAAAATGAAAATCCCGTCAGGTAGCGCAAGCTTCTTGACGGGATTCAAACTGTCAGAACAGGTCTAGGGAAAGAAAGAGCCATCTCTGAGTTTCCCGATATCCCAGCTAAACCCGAGAAACCCGAGAAACACCAACATCACAACTGTCATGTCGAAGTGAAAGCTGAGAAGATTCTTATCCGGACCATAGATAAGAATCTGGAGGGGCGGAGTCTCCCACAGAAAAACTCCCGCAAGAACAACAAGAGTCAACCGTGGAAGAAAAAACCACAACACTGCGAGACTTCCAATCACACCGATCCAGGTGAAAAACGTAACCATGGCTACTTCCTCCTTTTTGTCTAGTTTAGAAGATCAATCTAATTTTTATAGTATAGTTTTAAAAAAAATAGTCAAGTATTATTTTTTTATTACGAGAAAGTGGGATTTTGCGAAGCAAAATACTCCATATTTCTTTTTGTATTCTAGAACCTAGAAGCTAGCACCTAGAACCTATCTTTTTGCAATAATGCTCTTCTTATACATATCCAAATGCTCAAGAGCTATGCCAGTTCCCTTTGCCACGCAATAAAGGGGATCTTCCGCTATAGTCGCCTTAACTCCTATCCTTCTGAACACAAGCTCAGTAAAATTTCTAAGCTGTGATGAACCGCCAGTCATAATAATCCCATTATCAATAATATCTGCCGCAAGCTCCGGCGGAGTCTCCTGCAAGACATCTTTCATGGCTTTTATCATATCTTTTAATTCCTTTGAAATAGCTTTTACTATTTCATTTGTTTTTATCTCTGTGGAGCGCGGAAGACCCGTCAAAAAATCTCTGCCTTTTATGATAAGCGAGAGTTCCTCCTCAACAGGAACCGCGCTACCAATTTTTATTTTTATGTCTTCGGCAGTCTTATCGCCAATAGCAAGATTGAAAGTTTTTTTAATGTAATCGGCAATAGCGGCGTCTATTTTATTGCCGGCGCATTTAACGCTCGTTGAAGAAACTATTCCTCCCAAAGATATTACTGCCACGTCTGTAGTCCCGCCGCCTATATCAACAATCATATGTCCGACTGATTCATATATTGGAATGCCGGCGCCAATAGCGGCTAAAATCGGTTCCTTAACAACATAAGATTTTTTTGCTCCGGCCTTAATAGCGGCTTCAACAACGGCTCTTCTTTCATTTGAAGTTACGCCGGCTGGAACGGATATCATCACTTCCGGTTTAAAAATATTCCATTTGCCCAGAGTCTTGTCTATAAAATATCTAAGCATAGCTTCCGTAACTCTGTAATCGGCAATGACTCCGTCTTTCATTGGACGATAAGCAATAATGCTGTCCGGAGTTTTGCCAATCATATTTTTCGCTTCGGCTCCAACAGCAAGAATTTTATTATCTTGTTCTGATATTGCAACGACAGACGGCTCAAATAGCACTACGCCTTTCCCAGGCACGTATACAAGAGTATTCGCAGTCCCCAAATCTATTCCGAGTTTTCTAGTGAAAAACGCCATATAAAGTTATAGTATATCTTTTTAAAGGAATTGCAAATTAGAGTTTTTCTATATACTATAATCATTCAGACTTGTCCCGTGTGAAATTCAGCCAAAGCAAAATAAGCGAGACAAGTGGAATTAGTAGAATATAAGTCTTTACAAATCTTAATTATTAAAATTTCTTTACAGGATGGAAAATTTACCGAAATCAAAAAATATACTAAATTTTGAGATTGAAGGCGGACACAGACTTTCAGGGACTGTTATCACTAAACACTCCAAAAATGGCGCTATGGGCATAATATCCGCCTCGCTTTTAAATAAAGGAAAAACTATTTTAAAAAATGTTCCGAAGATTGAAGAAGTCTATAGAATCATAGAAGTGCTTTTGAGCATAGGAGTAAAAGTTGAATGGAAAGGAAATGATTTGGAAATTGAAGCAAAAAATATCAATTTAAAAAAAATAAATAAAAAATCGGCGGAAAAAACCAGAAGCGTAATAATGCTCATCGGCCCGCTTGTTCATATTTTCAAAAAATTTTCCCTTCCCCAGTCCGGAGGATGCAAACTCGGCGAGCGCACGGTCAATCCCCACTTTTTTGCTCTTGAAAACTTCGGCATAAAAATCAAGACTACATCCAAAAGCTACGAGATTTCAAGATCAAAATTAAAACCGGCCGAGTTTGCTCTTTATGAGTCTGGAGATACCGTCACGGAAAATGCAATAATGGCCGCAGCCCTGATACCCGGAAAAACAAGGATTAAATTTGCTTCTGCAAATTATATGGTTCAAGACCTTTGTTTTTTCCTGCAAGATTGCGGAGTAAAAATTGAAGGCATCGGCACAACCACGCTTGTCATTCATGGCATAAAAGAAATAAATAAGAATATTACTTACTATATCAGCGAAGATCCTATAGATAGCATGTTTTTTATTGCAGTCTCGGCTGTGACAAATTCCGGCATTATCATAAGACGCTGTCCGATAGATTTTCTTGAAATAGAACTGCTAAAGCTCAAAAAAATGGGTTTTAAATATGAGATATTAAGAAAGTATAAAGCTCTGAATAAAAAAACCGATCTTGTTGATATAAAGACCTTCCCTTCAAGACTCACAGCTCTTTACGAAAAAATAGAATCAAGGCCATACCCAGGGCTTAATATTGATAATCTTCCCTTCTTCGCAATAATAGCCACGCAAGCGACCGGACAGACGCTTATTCACGACTGGGTTTTTGAAAACCGAGCCATTTATTATAAAGAGATAGACAAGCTTGGAGCAGATACTATTCTGGCAGATCCGCACAGATTTTATGTAAACGGAAAAACAGAACTAAAAGCGGCAGAAATTATTTGCCCGCCCGCCCTTCGCCCAGCCGCAATTATTTTAATAGGAATGTTACGCGCAAAAGGAAAATCAATTTTAAGAAATATCTACAGCATAAATCGCGGATATGAAGATATAGCAAAAAGATTGAATTCTTTGGGAGCAAAAATAAAGATATTGAGTCCTGAAAATTTATGAGATTTTTAGAAGTCATTCCGATAGCGAAAGGCATTACAAAAGAGAGTCTTTCATATTTCACAGCAACTGATGTCTCTATTGGTTCAATAATTAAAGTCCCATTGCGAAAGAAGATTGTTTCGGCGCTTGTAGTTTTGTCACGAGGCGTCATTGATTCAAAATCTGAAATCAAAAATTCTTCATTTGCGCTTAAAAAAATTGAAAAGGTAAAATCTTTTGAATTGCTCAGAAAAGAATTCATAGAGACGGCATCCTTAATAGCGGATTATTATGCCGGCTCCACAGGAGCCGTGCTATCTTTAATAGTGCCAAAAGTTCTTTTTGAAATAGCGGATAAATTAAAATTGCTTAAAAATAGCATAAAAAATACGCCAGTCAAAGCTGCCGAGAAATTTGTCATCCAATCAAACGACGAAGACAGATATGCCAACTATAAAAGCATAATAAGAGAAGAATTTGCCAAGGGATCTTCCGTATTTTTTTCTTTGCCTACTATTCAAGATATAAAAAAGGCGGCCGAGAATCTTCAAAAAGGCATTGAGCAATATACCTTTATACTCCATAGCGCTATTACAAAAAAGGAAATAAGTAAAATTATAAAAAAAATACTGGAAGAAAAGCATCCTGTTCTCATAATAGCGACAGGTAGATTTCTTTCAATACCCAAAAATGATATAGGCATGATAATAGTGGATAAAGAAAATTCCCGTTCTTATAAAATACAGCAAAGGCCTTATGTTGATATAAGAAACTTCGCCGAAATCTACGCGCAGAAAATAAATGCAAAAATAATATTCGGTGACCTGCTTTTGCGCGCTGAAACAATATATAGGTATAAAAAAGGAGAATTCCTAGAAATCGTCCCTCTTAAATTCCGATCTCTGACTACTTCTTCGGCAACAGTAATAGATATGCGAGATAATGCTTCGGCTGGATTATTAGAAGGTAAAAAAGAATTTAAAATACTAAGCCAAGATTTGGAGAGAAAAATAAGGGAAAATGTTGAAAGGAGCGAACGTATGTTTCTTTTTAGCGGAAGACGCGGACTTTCCCCAACCACTGTCTGCGCCGATTGCGAAAATATAGTCAAATGCAATTCTTGCGGAGCCCATATGGTTCTTCACAAATCCGACAAAGAAAATTTCTTTTTATGCCACAAATGCGGGGAAAGAAGGAGCTCGGAAGAAAAATGCGGAAAGTGCGGCGGATGGAGGCTGACTACTCTTGGCATAGGCGCAGAGCTTGTAGAAGAAAAGATACGAGAGACATATCCAAACATAAAAATATACAGAATAGACTCTGACAGAACTCCAACTCACAAAAAAGCTTTGAGCACGGCAGAAAGTTTTTATAATTCACCTGGCAGTATTTTAATAGGGACAGAAATGGCTCTTTTATATCTGACAGAAAAAATAGAAAATTCTGCAGTAGTTTCCATAGACTCATTTTTTTCCATACCGGATTTTAGGATAAACGAGAGAATATTAAATATTCTGTTAAAGATGCGGGCTATGACAGATAAAAATATGATAATACAGACACGCGATGTAAAACAGAAAATTTTTGATTACGCTGTGCGTGGAAATCTGATTGATTTCTTTAAAGATGAAATTGATGATAGAAGAGCTTTGGGATATCCGCCATTCTCCACGCTTATAAAAATATCAGTTATTGGAAGCAAGAACCAAATAGCAGAGCTTGTGGAAAATCTGCATAAAACTATTGAACCGTACACGATAGACATATTCCCCGCTTTTATACCGCAAGCCAAAGGAAAATTCGGCATTAACGGAGTGACAAAGATTCCCGAAGGCAAATGGCCGGATAATGGGCTTTCAAACAAACTGAAAAATCTTACTATAAACTACATTGTAAATATAGACCCTGACAGCCTTATTTAACAGGAAGTAGCTTTTTAGCTTGTAGCTTATTAGGAATTAGATAAAACCCCGAGGCTCCACCTCGGGATTTCACTAAAAAGCTACGTCCTACAAGCTAATAAGCTAGTTCAGAATTACTTTATTTCCGAATCTCAAATCTATAGATTTTATTTTTTTTAGAGATTCCGGATCTGTTTTTATATATCCGCTGTCTATGACTGCTTGAATATTTTCTATATCTTTTTCAAAAGTCTTTTTATCGTCCATAATAATTTTCCCTCCTGCTGATAAATATATTTCATATTGATGCTCGTCTATTGCATTAAATGATATCGGACTCAATCCTATTTTATCCAAGCTTTCAAAAAAATGGCTGATTTCTTTAAACTTTGAACTATTAAAATAAGATTGACCTATCGGATTACCACTGATTAATCCGAAATATTCCGGAAATGAATTACTGTTAAAATCTGGAGCTTCAGTAAAGATAAATCCGTTTTCATCCATAAAGTAACACTTCTTGGCATTGGCAGGGCTTCCAGCGCACCATATAGACTTTGCCACCCTTTCTGCAACAGATATTTCAACACTATTCAAGCTATGAAAAGATATATCAACAGATTGAATCTTTTTCATCTCATCCAAAATTTCCTCTCTGATCTCCCATCTCTTTAAAAGAAAGAAGTTGTCTGTTCGTATGATAAATAAGTATCTTTTATCCAGATTCCTTTCAACGACTTTTAATATATCCTCTTTTGGCACAGATATATTTCCGGAGACAGAGACAGATTTTATTTGTACCTTATCATTTGTAAGGCCTAAGATAATTAGAGAAAGAAAAAATATAACAAATATCGCAATATAAACGACTTTTTTTAAAAGACCAAGTCTTCTTCTCCTGCTTAAAGACGAATTTATCCTTGAGGTTGAACGCATTTAAAAAAGAGTTTTACTTCTTTCCAATAGTTTTCTTGGCCATATATTTTTGGAGAACTTCTGGGATTTTTATGGAACCATCCGCCTGTTGATTGTTTTCTAAGATTTGAATAAGAATCCTGGGAGTTGCGAGAGCCGTGTTATTGAGAGAATGGGCGAATTTTAGCTTGCCATCGGTATCTTTGTATTTAATATTAAGTCGTCTTGTCTGGAAATCATGAAAGTATGAGCAGGAGTGCGTTTCCCCATACTTATTTTTTGAAGGCATCCAAGCTTCAATATCATATTTTTTGACTTGGCCGAGTCCAAGATCACCGGAACAATTTACTATTACGCGATATGGCAAATCAAGCGCCTGGAGAAGCTCCTCGGCATTTGATAAAAGTTCTTCATGATGTTGAACGCTTACTTCGTGCGATGCTTCACAGAGTATCACCTGCTCAAATTTGGTGAACTCATGGACCCTGTAAAGACCTTTGACGTCCTTGCTGTAGCTTCCGGCTTCCCTTCTGAATGCCGGAGAGAAAGAAAGTTTTTTCAATGGCATTTCTTTTTTATTCAGAACTTTATCGGAAAAATAGCTCATAGTCGGCACTTCGGCCGTTCCTGAAAGATAGTCCGTATCTTGAGTCTTATAAAGGTCATCCTCTCCTTGAGGCAGATATCCCGTGCCAAGCAAAGTTTCTTTTTTCACAAGCGACGGAGCAATCATAAGACCGTAATCTTTTTTATTTTCTTTGAAAAAATCTTTCACAAATTGCCATAGGGCCATTTCAAGCTCGGCGCCTTCATTTTTCAAAAAATATCCGCGAAAACCCGCCACTTTCACACCCGTCTCAAAATCAGCAAGATCAAGCTTTTCCATAAGCTCAATATGATCCTTTGGCCTAAAATCAAATTTGGGAATTATGCCCCAAACTTTTATCTGCTTGTTTGATTCTTCATTATCGCCTTCAGGCACGGAAATATCCGGAATATTCGGTACAGAAAGCATAAGCGCCTGCCAATCCTTCATAACATCTTTGAGCTTTTCCTCTTCTTTTTGGAGCTTTTCTTTTAAAACTTTCATTTCTGAAAGGAGCTCATTTTTTTGAGCTAGGTCTTTAAGCTGAGGCAAACGAAGCGAGACTTCATTCTGTTCTGCCCTCATTTTTTCTATTTCCACGAGCAATGCTCTTCTTTTGTCATCGGCTTTCAAAAGCGCGTCAACATCAAATTTGATGCGTTTCTTTCTGGCACCCTCGGCAATAAGGTCTTTGTTTTCTCTAATAAATTTTATATCTAGCATAATTTTACTATTAGAGAATAATAGCAAAATTATTCAGAAGTTAAAAGCCGACATATCAATATCATTCTCCTTTTTTTGCGAATGATAGGTTAATAAAAGTGAAGAAAAATGGATAATAATGAATAAATAGCGTACGAATTGATATGAATCAAAAGCAGGAAATGATTTTATCAAAATAAGCCGGTAAAGATTCGGATATTTTATACATTACAAAAGGGCCGTCATATCTAAACTTCAAAATTCCAGCCTTGGACAGATGGAGTAAATGCTTTGAGGTAATCTTATATGAGCATTCTAGATTGTCGGCAATTGAACTAACACTTGCCTCTTTCTTCTCTTTTAAATATTTCAAGATCGCAATGCGATGCTTGTTGGCAAAAAATTTAAATGATTTTTCTGACTCAATTGTGCTTTTATCATAAATCACTTCTCTATCGTATCATCATTCTCCTTTTTTTGCGAATGATTAGTGGTTAATTCAAAGATTTTTAAACTAGTTAAAGGTATAATGAATTGGGATGAAAGAAAAAATTAAAATGGAGATATTGAAAGGTAAGAATATTCCGGAAATGCTTGCAGAAATTTCTGATCCGCCTGAACAGCTTTATTTGCAAGGTAAACTTCCAGATCCAAAAACTAAACTCCTCTGTATTGTCGGCTCTAGAAAATACACATCATATGGAAAAGATGCTTGTGAGAAGTTGATCGCGGGACTTCGCGGATACGATATTACAATAATCTCCGGCCTGGCTCTAGGAATAGACTCTATAGCCCACAGATCTGCTATGGAAGCGGGATTAAAGACTATTGCTGTCCCTGGCTCCGGCTTGGATGAATCTGTGCTTTACCCAAGCACGCATAGAGGCTTAGCTCTAAAAATAGTAGAAAATGGCGGGGCTTTGCTTTCAGAGTTTGAGCCAAAATTCCGCGCTACTCCATACAGCTTTCCACAAAGGAACAGAATAATGGCGGGGATGTCCCATGCCACGCTCGTAATAGAAGCGGAAATAAAATCCGGCACACTCATCACCTCAAAGTTCGCGACTGAATACAATAGAGATGTACTTGCGCTTCCCGGCTCAATTTTCTCCAAAAATTCTGAAGGACCAAATATGCTTATAAGACTTGGAGCAACGCCGATACGAAATAGTCAGGATATTTTAGAAGCGCTAGGATTTAAAGTTGAAGAAAAAGTAGAAAATCTGGAATTGAAATATGCAGACTGCTCGGATGAAGAAATGCTTGTAGTGAAAATCCTCACAGAACCGATGGAGAAAAATGATTTGATTCGCGATATGAAAATGACTACTTCAAAAGCCAGCGCTGTGATTTCAATAATGGAAATAAAAGGTTTAATAAAAGAAAGTATGGGAGAGATAAGGTTAGTGTAAAATATCAAACCAAAAGAAAATTATTCGTATATTGTAATTATAAATTCTTTGTTCAAATATTTTGCCGCTCTTAATCTATGTAATCCGTCTTTTATTTTTAGACTATTTTTATATAGTGTAATTGGTTCTTTCCAACCATTAATAACGAAATACGCTATCCTTTTGGAATGATATTCTTTTATTAAATTATGACGATTATGGCCATTGCTTGTTTTTTGTTTCCATTCAATTTCTAAGTCCATTAAATCGCCTTGAAATGATCTGGTCTCAAAATTATTTTCAATAACAGCATTTTCAATATCAGTATCATTAGGATCACATGAAATATTCATTTCATTATCTCCATATGGTAAATATTCTATTTCATTAACTTTTTTCGTAATAAACAGTTGCATGATTTAGCTTCTAAACTCTACACTAGGATTTATTTTCTTTGGATTTTATTATCTTTTCTATTTGATTATGTATATATTGTAAATAATCTAATCTACCCAATCCACCATGTGGTGTGTTAAATAAACCATGCCATATTCGTTCAATCAAATCATTAACATTGGTCAATTTATTTAAAATTAATACAAGAGTGATAACTACTACCAATAATAAAATTATAATTAATATTTCCATATTTTTATGAATTAACCAATAATAGAATATTATACCAAAATTTGCCAAAAGAAACTATTTCGTGTAATACTGTGTGAGCAAATGAAATTATTAATTGTTGAGTCTCCGTCAAAAGCGAAGACGATAGAAAAATATTTGGGAGGTGAATACACAGTCCGCGCATCAGTCGGACATATTCGCGATCTTCCTAAAAGCAATAAAAAAGCCATTGATATAGAAGGTGGCTTTATTCCTCATTATGAAATCACTCCGGGAAAAGAAAAAGTTATTTCTGAAATAAAAAGTCTGGCAAATAAAGCTAGTGAAGTGCTACTCGCTACCGACCCTGACAGAGAAGGAGAAGCAATCGCATGGCATGTGAAGGAAGCAGTGGGACTTAAACATCCAAAAAGAGTTGTATTTTATGAGATCACCAAAGACGCTATTAAGGAAGCGATTCAACACCCACGTGACATTGATGAGAACCTTCGCAAAGCACAGGAAGCAAGGAGAGTATTAGATAGACTTGTGGGTTATGACCTTTCCGGCCTTATCTGGAAGAAAGTTCGCTATGGTCTTTCTGCAGGACGCGTACAATCCCCCGCACTTCGTATAATAATGGAACGCGAAAGAGAAATCCGCGCTTTTAAGCCAGAGCAATTTTGGGTTATTGAAGCTGACACCCGAATCGCTAAAGCGACGGGCAAAGCAGAAACAGGTAACGGGCAAATGACACTAACATGTGATGTAGAGCCTCGTGATATAAAAGAAGTTGAAAAAATCCTTGAAGTCGGAAAGAAAGAAACTTGGAGTGTCGCTACAGTTTCCGAGACTGAAGCAAAGAGATCTCCAAAAGCTCCTTTTACTACAAGTACACTTCAGCAAACTGCTAGCACTCGCCTTGGCTACGCTCCATCAAATACTATGCGTATTGCGCAGAAGCTTTATGAAGCCGGTCTTATTACCTATATGAGAACTGACAGCACAAATATGAGTACAGTGGCTTTGGATCAGATCAGTGCTGTTGTTGGTAAAAAATACGGCGCGGATTATGGAAAAAGAAATGTTTATGTGACAAAAAGCAAAAATGCTCAGGAAGCTCACGAAGCGATACGTCCAACTGATGCAAGCAAAGAAATGGCCGGTCCTGCAGATGATCAGAAAAAACTTTACAGACTTATCTGGCAAAGAACTGTTGCTTCGCAGATGACCGATGCAAAAATATTGAGAACAAAAATTGTCGCGCAGGTTGGTAAAGAAAAACAAATTCCGACTTTCTCAATCAACGGCTCACGAATGCTTTTTGATGGATGGCTAAAAGCCGATCCCGATGCACGAGGTGAAGATGTTGAGCTTCCAAAAGTACAAACTGGCGAAGTCTTGAATCTTTTAGATATCAGAAGTCAGGAAAAGTTTACGGAACCGCCATCTCGCTATACAGAAGCCGGTCTGATCAAAGAGCTTGAAAAAAGAGGTATCGGCAGACCTTCTACTTATGCTTCTATTATGAGAACGATTGAAGAGCGCGGCTATACGACAAAAGAAGGCAGGACTTTAATACCGACAGATACCGGGGACGTGGTCAGTACATTTTTAGAGAACAATTTTGCCGAGTATATCAGCGATACTTTCACCGCAGAAATGGAAGACGAGCTTGATGAAATAGCAGAGGGTAAAAGAGACTATGTAAAAACGTTGAAAGATTTTTATGGCCCTTTTACTAAAGATGTCAAAGCTAAAAATAAAATAGAAAAGATAACAAATTTGGGTGAAGCCGATGAAAAATTCAAATGCCCTGTCTGCGGAGGACCGATGGTCATCAAACTTTCAAAAAATGGGAAGTTCTTGAGCTGTAAAAAATTTCCGGAATGCGCCGGCGCAAGAAAAATAACAGGTGAAGAGCTTGAGGGGCCTAGAGAAACCGGCGAAGCTTGTCCTGAATGCAAAGACGGCAAACTCGTGGAACGTGATGGAAAATTTGGAAGATTTGTCGCTTGTTCAAACTATCCAAAGTGTAAATATATTAAAAAAGACGCAAACATCGCTTCAAACAGCACAGGTGTAAAATGTCCGACTTGTAAAGAAGGCGAAATGGTGGAACGAAGAGGAAGATTTGGAATTTTTTATAGCTGTAGCAATTATCCAAAATGCAAGAACGCCATAAAAGCAAAACCAACTGGCAGACTCTGCCCTACTTGCGGAGCATTGATGATGGAAGGTACTAAGACTATCCCTGAAAGATGCTCGGACAAAAATTGTAAAATGCACAACCCCCATAAACTAGAAAAGTAATTTTAGAAGCACAAAAACTGCTTTTTGTGCGCAACAAGTCTTAGTAAAGCGGAGGTATATTGTGAGTAGCAACGAGCAATACCGAGCTGGGGTCGCGAAAATTTGTGAGTGACGATGAACAAATTATTTGTGACCTAAAACGATACCGGAGCGATGTTTGCATAGCAATGCAAACCGCGAGTCAGGGTCGCGAAATTTTACTTGTGACAACAAGTAAAATATTTGTGACCAAAAACTACTCCTGAATTGACAAAATAATTTAATGGTGTATAATTTAAATTAGATAAATATTCGGCAACTGCCGGATATATCGTTCTCTACAAAGGGGGGTGATGCCTTGTGAAAAAGTCAGTCGGATTGGTGGTAGTCACTTCAGTGCCAGGAGAAAATGGCAATGAGGTCCATGCCGTAGTCATCCAACGTCGCGGAATGTGGAACATGGAGAAGAATCAACCGGAAAGCTATCCTGGTTGCTGTCAGGTGACAGTCCGTGGGAAGCTGGAAGGTGAAGAAAACTTCATGGAAGGACTCCTTCGTGAAGGACGTGAAGAACTTGGCAGAAGTTTCGCCGAGCTCTTGCAGAGCTTAAGGCTCAACATGACCCCACTTGTTCGCAAGATCAAGGAGAAGGAAGAGGTGGTGACGTTCGGAGTGTTCGTCGGCTATGACGACCTTCACGCGATTCGCTTGGGTCCCGAAAGCGGAGGACTAGACATCGTCAAGATATCGGAAGTCCAAAAGCAAGACGGCCTGATCGAGATCACACCTGAGATGAAGGTAGCTGGCTGCCCGCCGAACGTTCGCGCAATGTTCGCAGATGAAATCGAGGCTGTCAAAAAGGCCTTTGAGTTCATCAAGCCTCAACCGTCCGGAGGACGGTAAGACCCAAGTACCCCAGACGGAAACGTCTGGGGTATTCTTATATCTAATTTGTGGTATTATTTTTTATATGAAAGCAGTTAAACCAAAAATTTTTGTTGGAATTCTAGTTATGACAAAAATCAGGCTTTCAGAAAACTCTGAAGAAGAACTGGTAGCATTACTTCAACGAAGAGGTAAAGTAGATACAGAAAACACCTATGGATTTAAATGGCAATCTTTTCCCGGCCTTTGCGAAATAACTTGTTATGGTAAAGCTGAATTAAATGAATCTTCAGAACAAGCTTTAAAAAGAGAAATGTTTGAAGAGCTTGGTGAAAACGCATCTAAAACTATATTCAGATCAAAACCTGTAAAAATATATGAAAAAACAGAGAAAGATGGCGATAATATTTTCATATGGGCTGTATTATGCGATAAAAATATTCTGAAAGAAATTAAACTGGATATTTCAACAGGGGGAATAGAAATAGTTGATATCAAAGATTTAAAGAAAATCAAGTATTTTGAGTTCGGTAATAACAAAGATCTGTACTCAACAAATCTTGATGAGATAATAATAACGACTTTACCTCTTAAAAAATTAACTGAAGTTTTCAATATTTTTAATTAATATTACGATATGGTTATAGAAGAAATAATTTCATTGTTAGATTCGCCTACTCAACAAGACATTGAGTTCATACAGAAAGCTTATGATTTTGCTCTGAAAGCACACGAAGGACAATTGAGGAAGTCTGGGGAACCTTACTTTAATCACGTCTTTGAAACAGCAAAAATCCTTGCTAGTTTGAAAATGTCGCCTATTACCATAGTCGCCGGTTTTTTACATGACTCCATAGAGGACGGCGTGGCAACGGAAGAACAAATCAGAAATGAATTTGGCGATGAAGTTCTATTTTTGGTAAACGGTGTTACAAAAATAGGCAAAGTAAGATACTATGGCGCGGAGAAATACGTGGAAAATCTTAGAAAATTCCTTACAGCCACGGCAGAAGATATCCGCGTGCTTATAATCAAGCTTGCCGACCGTCTGCATAATATGCGCACCCTTCAATATGTGGCAAAAGAAAAGCAAAAAAGAATTGCCCTTGAAACATTGGAAATATATACGCAGCTAGCTTATAGACTCTCAATTAAAACATTATCCCGTGAACTTCAGGATTTATCTTTTAAATATATTGACCCGCAGGAATATGAAAATACTATAAGACTGCTTGAAAGCAGAAAAGAAGAGACGGTCATTGCGCTAGAAAAATTCATTGATGCTGTGAAAAAGACTCTTACTGAAAAAAAGATTGCAAATTTTGAAATAGACTACAGGCAAAAAGGAGTTTATAGCTTGTATAGAAAACTTGAAGTTAAAAATGACATTGAAAAGATATATGATGTGCTGGCTGCCCGCATATACGTGGAAAGCGTGACTGACTGCTATAAGGTGCTCGGAATATTGCACAGCAAATGGAAACCCTTGCCCGGAAAAATAAAAGATTATATCGCTTCTCCTAAGCCGAATGGATACAAGGGTCTGCATACGACCTTATTCACTGGAGAGGGTTCAATAACAGAGGTGCAGATAAGGACATATGAAATGCATCATAATGCCGAATATGGTATTGCCTCTCATATTTCATACAAAAAATTCGGTTCTAAAAATGTACATGACTCTGAAACAAGCTGGTTCAATAAATTTCTGCCTAAGATGTTAGACTTCTCTAATGTATCAAAAGATAACAAGGAGAAAGAAATACCGAGATGGATAAAAGATCTGGCAGAATCGCATAGTCATATAAAGACGACTAAAGATAAAAACAGGTTTATTAAAGATTTAAAGGCAGATTTCTTCAGTGAAAGGATATTCATCCTGACGCCAAAAGGAGACGTTGTGGATCTGCCAAAAGGTTCATCAACTATTGATTTTGCATACGCTATTCATTCAAGTGTTGGCGAGCACACAAGCGGCGCAAGAATAAACGGTAAAATGGTATCTTTGGACACAATTCTAAATAACGGAGATATCGTCGAAATACTAACAAAGGAATCAAGCAAGCCGAGCGCAAAATGGCTTGAAATGGTAAAGACAAATATGGCAAAAAGACATATTCATAATTATATAGAAAAACACAAAAATCAGGTGTCTAAACGGAAATAGAATATAGGAAATACAAAGGTGAGTCCTGGGTAAACCAAGGACTCACCTTTGTATTTATTACAATGAGAAGTTCTTCACAGAATACAAATCTTCAGTTTCTTCTTCTTTCTTTTCAGAAGCGCTTCTGTCGTCTATAAAAGGAATGTCTTCTTCTTTTATTTTAGGAGCTTTATTCACCTCTTCTTTAAGAGAAGTAATGTGTTTATCCAAAAGTTCATCAACTTTTCTTTTCTTTTTAGCTTCCAATAAGTCCAGGATGGCTCTTACGTCATCATTTGAAAAGAAATCTATTGTGATCGTTCCGCCTTTTTCACTTTTTTCTATATGAACTCTTGTTCCTAAAGATTCAGTGAACTTTTCTTCAAGAGCTGTTATTTCAGGATCAAAAATTGTTTCTTTTTTCCTTGCTCTTTCAACAGCGATTTTCCTGGCAATAATTTCTGCATCGCGGACAGTTATCTTTTTATAAATAATTTCTTTAAAGAGAGTTTCTTGTTCGTCTTTTCTGCCTATAAGCATAAGAAGGGGTCTTGTATGTCCTTCCAGGATTTTCCCCTCAGAAATAGCCAAGAGCATATGCTCGGGCAGAGCAAGAATCCTCAAGCTGTTTGAAACATATTCCCTGCTCTTGCCTACTTTTGCGGCGATCTGCGTATGTTTAAAACCAAATCTGTCTATAAGCTGCTGAAATGCCTTTGCCCTATCAACACAGTTTAAATCTTCTCTTTGCAGATTTTCAATAATGGCAAGCTCAAGCTTCATCAGATCCGATTCTTCATTTGAACGAATGACTATGGGAATTTGGACTATTCCTGCGATTTTAGACGCTCTCAACCTCCTTTCTCCAGATATCAGCTCGTATTCCACGCCAAGGCCTCCATCTGCTTTTTGAAATTCCTTCCTTGTCACAACGATTGGCTGAAGAACTCCGTACTGCCTGATTGATTCGGCAAGATCTTTGAGTCTCGCTTCGTCAAAATCTTTTCTCGGCTGATATGGATTTGGTTTGACTTTATCTAGCTCAACCCAAAATATAGAATTGCTGTAAAATTGTGGCTGCGACATTTTTATATAATTTTAATGTGGTAATTTTATCATAGAAAAAATTATATTACAAAAATTGATTTTTACTGACTTATTATATATTATGAGCTGACCCGCCAGAGTGTCGAAATTGGTAAACGAACTCGACTCAAAATCGAGCGCCCGCAAGGGCTTGTGGGTTCGAGTCCCACCTCTGGCACCATTTTATGAAATCTAAACCAAAAGTGTTGGTCGTCCTTGGTCCTACCGCCACAGGTAAAAGTGCCCTAGCGGTGCATCTGGCTAAAAAGTTGAATGGCGAAGTAATAAGCGCCGATTCAAGACAGATTTACAGAGGAATGGACTTGGGCACAGGTAAAATCACCAAAAAAGAAATGGGTGGGGTTAAACATCACCTCCTTGATGTGGTGAATCCAAATACAATATTTTCAGTTTCAAAATATAAACAACTCGCCGAAAGTGCGATAGAAGAAATATTGAGCAAAAAAACATCCTTAAATTCTCAAGTTTTTAAGAATGTTGTATTTAAGGATAAGTTGCCTATAATCTGCGGGGGTACGGGATTTTATATAGACAGCATAGTAAAAAACATATCGCTGCCAGAAGTTAAGCCGAATAAAAAGTTGAGAAAAGAGCTTGGTAAAAAGACTGCGGAAAAGCTTTTTGA
The DNA here is from genome assembly GCA_964412245.1 of uncultured Candidatus Saccharibacteria bacterium. GTDB lineage: Bacteria > Patescibacteriota > Minisyncoccia > Phycocordibacterales > GWA1-40-21 > Bog-1340. Next base: position 3,145 of record CAYPMZ010000001.1, on the reverse strand, counting down.
AATGCTTAAAAAACTTTCCCCTTACCGTACTAAATCCATTGATAGGCATAATAAAGTCCGCCTCATACGGGCTATAGAAATAGCAAAGGCTCTAGGTGAGGTGCCAGAGATTAAAGAAGGGATAAGTAAATACGACTTTATATTTGTCGGACTTGATTTACCGGATAAAAAATTAAAACAAAATATCGCTATTCGCCTATTCGCGCGAATAAGGTCAGGGATGGTAGATGAAGTAAAAAGACTTCATAAAAGTGGCGTGTTATGGAAAAGATTAGAATCTTTTGGTCTTGAATACAGGCAGATTGCTTTATACCTTCAAAATAAAATCTCTAAGCAAGAAATGCTAAAGAATCTTGAAATCGAGATTTGGCATTATGCCAAACGCCAGAGAACGTGGTTTAAAAAAAATAGAGATATTAAGTGGTTCAGGCCGGAAGAAAAAATTAGGATTATTAATTATTTAAAAAATAAAATATTATCCTAAACTATTATCCTAAACGACGACCCCAGTATTGAGCAACCTCTTTAGCAATTTCAACTGGAAGTTCGTCAAACTTAGCCCATTTATATTTTATAAGTCTTGGACTTCGGCCAATAGAAGTGTGTAGACCAAGAATACCTTGTCTCTCTAGTGAATCAATTTCTTCCCATTTTTTATTTGCTTCAGGTATCGTTATCCAAGGTAACTGCTCCACGTTATTTAATTGTTCTGGATTTTCCATATAAATATGATATCACAATCTAAGTAATGGCGGGAGATGGAGGAATCGGACCCCCAACCTTCCTTTTGGAGAGGAATGTTATACCATTTAACTAATCTCCCTTCATGAATTCTTTGGCAATAGCCTTTAATTTCCTAGCTATTGAAGAATCATGATACCGCACACTAACACACCCTTGATAATTATCTCTTATATGAATTCCTTCATTCAACTTGATAAAAGGCTTAATGAACTGATTCAGTGGTATTTTAAGCATTTTAGACCAAAAAATCAATTGCTTGTCTCTATCGTGATATGTATGCAAATGTACGCATACTCTGAATTTTCCTTCATTTAATTCAAATGATTCTCTAAATAACTTAATGAAGGTTTTTAATAATTCTGGATCTGAATTCATAAATGATACGGAATTGTCTTTGGTGCCTTCGCACCAAAAAATCATGGCACATAGAAGCATTTTGATTTTACTGTCAATTAAAATATCTTTCAAAATTAATTTCGCAAACAATTTTGCTTCCTCTTGTTTAATCCTGCCATTTAATAAATTCCTCTTTATAAATTCTCGTTGGCTTTTATGAATTTTTGTATTTAATATTTCCTTAGCTTTATTATCTAAACTAACATCTTTTACCCAAATAGAGACACTACTTTTTGAAACTTTTAATTCTCTTGATATCTCACCTAAGGAATACCCTCTTTTCCTCAGTTCTTTTGCCCTTAATAATTCTTTTACTTTCATATATAGTTATATAACCACTATTATATGATAAAAAAATAAATGTGCAACAAAAAACCGCCAAAAGGCGGTTTTTTAATCTGGTTTGCTTCTCTGTGCTCGCAATGACCTATTTCTTGGCTTCCTTGTGAACAGTGCTTTTTCTGCACCATTTGCAAAACTTCTTGAGTTCTATTTTTCTCTCAACTTTCTTTTTGTTTTTTCTGCTATAGTAATTGACTCTTTTGCAGTCCTTACAGGCAAGTTTTATCAGCTGTATTTGGGGCATGGTTTTAAATTAAAAATTAAAAGCGAAAAGTTTAAAATAGAATCAATTCGCTTAAATGATAATATAGCTTAAAATGGACGAAAACACAAGCTTAATTTATTTTAGATTTTAAACTTTAATTTTACACTTTTAGTTTTAAGCTTTAAGCTTACAAATCTCTTGCGCTTGCGTCCGGAACAATCGGCCTGACTTTCCAGAATTTATTATGCAAAGTCTTAACAGTATCCTCAAGTTCTCTACTTTTAAGAAGTTTCAAAATAAGAACCAGGACGATTATCCCGATAATTCCGGAACAAAATCCTTGCATAAAAATACCTACGACAGTATTGATATTGAAAATATTATCAAAAATATTAAGCGCAAGATAAGCTACAAAGCCCATTATCACAGAAGCTGAAAAGCTCTGAAACAGAGTCCTTAGAAGCTCTGATGAAAAACCTCTGTATTCTCTGCTGAACCAGAACCACAAAATAACACAATTTATTATTTGCGCCAAAGAAAAACCCAAAGAAAGCATAAGCACCTCCGTCCCGACAATATCATCCACTCTGAAGAGATGTTCTACAAAATATCTGAACATATTGAAATTAGAAAACACTTTTACAAAGATGAAAGACAGCCCTATTGATAAAACTCCGGTTATGATGCTCGCATATAGCGATTTTTTTGTATTGCCCTGCGCATAATATCCTCTTATAAAAATAAGAACGAGGGATTGAGCTACGACCGATATGGCAAAGATAGCAAGAGCCGCAGCAGTCAATTTTGTTCCATTCCAGCCAAATTTCCCTGCTCCGTATATTGTTCTTACTATCTGCGCCCTAAGCACTACAAAAAGGACGCTGATGGGAATTGACCAAAATATTATATGCCTTGCAGCGGTGGAAATGTGAGACAAAAATTCACCATTTTGATTCTTTGCTATGAATTTTGACAGCGTTGGGAAAGCGGCAAGCGAGTAGCTGACTCCAATTATGGATAACGGCACTGATTGCAAATTTTGGGAAAAATTAAAGATTGAAATTGAACCCTCGTGCATCAGGGATGCCATTCCCACAAGAGCAAGAGTGGTAATCTGGGTCATGCCCAAAGTTATGGTCCTGGGGATTGATATGAGAAATACATTCTTCACTAAACGATAATCAAAATTGAGCGGCCAATATCTGAAAAGACCGCTTTTAAATACAAACGGAAGCTGGATTGCCAAATGCATAAAAGCCCCGAAAATTACTCCGTAAGCAAGACCATATATGCCAAAAATAGGATATAGAAATATGGCGCCGAATATTATGCCTATATTATAAAAAAGCGGGCTAAGAGCGTAAACAAGAAACCGTTTGCCTACTTGAGTCAAACTTCCCAAGAAGTTTGAAAGACCGAGAAATACCGGCGATAAAAGCAGGATTCTGGCCATATTTA